>JALYPU010000002.1 GCA_030856215.1 Bacteroidota bacterium | reverse complement strand
TTCACCACTGCACGGGGCATCGATAAGAATTAGATCATATTTAATTCCGGAACTATAAATTTTTTCTGGATTACCTGTGCTTACAATACTATTGGAATGGCCCCACCGAATCATGTTTTGTTTTAAGATTTCAGCCCGTTTACTATGAACTTCATGACTATGAATAATGCTATCCGAGTTAAAATGATCCGCCAAAATAGTTGATTTTCCGCCGGGTGCAGCGCATATATCTAAAATTAAGGCATCTGGTTTTAAGGTAAGTTTTTTTAGAATGTAGTCTAAAATCATGGATGATGATTCCTGGACATAATAATGGCCGGCATGAAAATATGGATCTAAGGTAAATTTGGGTCGATCTTTTAGGTAATATCCATTTTCGGTCCAGGGTATTGGATTATGTAGGATAAGTTCGTGACCACGTTTATATTTATTCAATCGAATGCTGGTCAATGGTTTTTCTTGTAAAGAAGCCATGAAATCATCAAACTCCCCATCCAGCAATTCTACCATCTGCATTTCAAAATCTTTAGGAAAAATAATCATTCCAAATATTTTTTTAATGTGTCATTTCTTAAAATCATTTGGTCAATTCTCTTGACAGAATCAGGATCCGGTTCCAATACAGGTGCATGATGCGGTTTCATTCTGGCATCAATGATCAAAGATCCATTGCAGCCCCAATGTTTAAAATGCGTGAAAGAATTTACACCATAGATATCATGGGATGGATTGCTTCGTGTAAAAGTAACCCATAAGAAATTATTGTAATCGGCGGTGCTAAACGTTGCATCATCCACTAAAATAATCAGAGGATATTGGCTCAAATCTTTAGACGCGAGATGTTCGGACAACGTTTGAATTTCTGTTTGCGCTGTAGGATAATTTTTAAAAGAAGCACATCCAAATATCAAAATGCCGGGTTGTATTATTTTAATTTCAGTAACTAATGAAGATTGGTCAAGTAATGCAGGAATGCCCGTTCCTAAAGTTCGTTGAATTCCGCGATGGCAGGCAATAACTAACTTAGATCCGCTATTCCAAGAATCGCCAGAATAATCTAACGTATCAATGGTAGTTTGTGTATAGAAATGTAAATCCATCCTCCAATCCACACGCATCAATGTATAGGCTAGAAATTCACGGATATTTTTAGTACTCAAGTTAACCGTATCATCTTTAGCTGCTATGATCAAATATTTTGCTAACGATGTTTGCCCCTTACCTAATAAATGATTCGCAAGTGTCAGAATTTCCTCAGGTTTTTTTTCTCTGAATGGCATATAACGTTCTGATCCTATCGCTAACAACAGGGGATGAACGCCCGAAGCATCCACCGCATGGATTTCTTTGATGCCAGGAAATTCATTTTCGGATAAATTTTTTACCATTTGGTGAATGATATGTCCAAAACTACTGTCTTCTTGCGGTGGTCTTCCTACTACGGTAAAATGCCATATAGGATTATTTCGGTGGTAAACATTTTTAATGTTTAAAACAGGAAACGGATGTTCGAGACTGTAATATCCCAGGTGATCTCCAAACGGTCCTTCTGGTTTTAAAACACCAGGTTCCAATACACCAGTAATACAAAAATCTACCTCTGTTGGAATAAAAAAACCATCCTTCCAACAATATCTGTACGATCGGTTTCCCAATAATCCCGAAAACAATATTTCACTTAACGATTCAGGTAATGGAAAGATGGATGCCAGGGTATAAGCCGGCGGCCCGCCTACACCAATACTCAATTTAAATTCCTGTTTACTTTCTTTGTAGAGTGTATGATGATTTCCAATACCTCTGTGTAATTGATAATGTAAACCTACTTCTTCATTCAATTTATATTGATTTCCATTGAGCTGAATCCGGTACATCCCGACATTGGCATCTTTCAATGCTTGTGATTGGGGTGGAAAACTAATAACCTGCGGCAACGTAATAAACGCGCCTCCATCTTTTGGCCATGAACGAATGAGTGGTAGTTTATTGACCTGCGATTGATTTTCTAAAACTGCTGGCTTAAAATATTTTTTAACGGGTAACCCTTTTAATGCAAATGGAATGGTGTTTAAAGATTTAAGTGGACTTTTTACTATTTCCATTGGATTAATTTTTAAATTAATCAAGGCTTCCATTTTGCGTAAGCAATCCTTAAAAATATATTCTGTGCGTTCTATGGTTCCAAACAAATTAGAAACAGATGGAAAAGCACTGCCTACAATATTTGTGAATAATATGGCAGGTCCCTTTCGTTCATAAATTCTGCGATGCAATTCAGCTAGATCCAGGTTAGGGTCAATGGGCTCGTTCAGTCTTATAAGCTCTCCTCGTTTTTCTAAATCATCAACGCATTCCCGTAAGTTTCTGTAAGACATAAATTTGGCTAAAGAATTTGAAAAGTAAAGATAATGACGAAATTCGCAACAAATTGACTGCTTATGATAATTGGTGTTGCCGGACCGTATAGTGCGAATACTACCGAACAAAGACAACATAATCTCGATGCTATGAACGAGGTCGCTGCGAAATTGCTTGAAATGGGGCATATTCCCATTGTTGGAGTAAATGCCGCGTTACCTATAATTGCAAAAGCTTACAGTCTCCATCCATATGAGGACATTATGAAAATTTCACTGGCTGTGATCAATGCTTGTGATGCCCTCTTATTGATTGGAGAAAGTCCAGGAGCGATTAAAGAACGCGATTTGATTCTTTCGAAAAACCTACCTGTTTATTATAGTTTAGCAGAAGTACCCAGGAAATAATTGCATTCAGGTTTCTTTTATTATTAATAAAAATTATAAAAGTTACAAAAGACAATTTTACTATTGTTGTGTTAAATTAATTCTAAAAACAATGGTATTTAATCCAGTTTTCAACTACATACTAATTACAAAATTGTATGGATAATTAATCACCAGGACATCTAGTTAGTTTTGCCTTAAAGCATATTTGATAGCTAGTGCAGACAAATAAGATTTGCTAGCGATTAAATAAAATCTCCCGGTATTTTGGTATTGGCCAATACTGATCCTCTACTATCAATTCCAATTCGTCTATATGGATTCGTATGTCTAGAAATATGGGTTTTACCTTGTTGCATAAGTGAATGGCTTTGTCTCTACTGTTCGTTATTTTTTCTGATGTATGACGCTCTTCCACCATTTTTTCTATACCAGTATAGGCGCCTTCCAAATGCTCAGAAATTCTTTTCGAAATGGATTCTTGAATTTTAAGCGATGATTTTTGCAAACCTGCTTCCATACCAGTTTTGATATTGTTAAAAACGTCTGTTTGATATCGGATACATGCGGGCAATATTTGATTTAAGGCGATATCTTCTACGAGATAAGATTCTATTTCAACTTTTTTATTATACTTTTCCAGGTAAATTTCATGCCGTGCTTCTAATTCACGATGACTCAAAATTTTAGTATCTGCAAAAAGTTTTACTGCTTTTTTTGTGGTGTAGGCATCGAGTGCCTGTGGAGTTGTTTTAATATTTTGCAAGCCTCTTTTAGCCGCCTCAGTTTCCCATGAAGCGCTGTAATTATCTCCTTCAAACAAAATATTTCTGGAGGATTTAATACAGGAACGTAACTCTTTTAATATAGCCGAATCCTTTTTCTCTCCATCTGCAATACTTTTATCAACCTTTTCTTTGAATTCAGTCAATTGGTTGGCTACAATCATATTCAATACCATCATTGGGTCTGCACAATTGGCGGATGACCCCACTGCCCGGAATTCGAATTTGTTGCCCGTAAATGCAAAAGGAGATGTCCTATTGCGATCGGTATTATCCATCAGAACATCCGGAATCATTTTATGTATATCTAATTTCAATTCTTGTTCTTCTTCTTCTTTTAAATCATGATCAACACGTTGTTCGATAGCATCCAATACTTTAGTTAGATATTCACCAATAAAAACGGAGATGATGGCGGGTGGCGCTTCGTTTGCCCCCAAGCGATAATCATTATTTTCTGAGGCAATGCTGGCGCGTAGCAAATCAGCGTGATCATGAACCGCTTTGATCGTATTTATGAAAAAAGTTAAAAACTGTAAGTTATTTCGAGGCGTTTTTCCGGGCCCTAATAAATTGATCCCGGTATCGGTACTCATGGACCAGTTATTGTGTTTTCCGGAACCGTTTATACCCGCAAAAGGTTTTTCGTGAAATAAAACGATCAGGTTGTGACGCCTGGCTACACGATCCATTAGATCCATTAGCAATTGATTGTGATCTACCGCAATGTTGGCTGTCTCGAACATGGGTGCGCACTCAAATTGGCTTGGAGCAACTTCGTTGTGTCTTGTCCTTACGGGTATTCCCAAACGATGACATTCCATTTCAAAATCTACCATGAAGGAGTACACTCGTTCTGGAATAGTGCCAAAGTAATGGTCATCTAATTGTTGCCCTTTTGCCGGGCTCCTTCCAAATACCGTTCTGCCACCCGACATAAGGTCTGGTCTGGCATAATACATAGCCTTATCGATAACGAAGTATTCTTGTTCCCAACCTAGGGTAGGGGTAATTTTATTGACAAACCGGTCAAAATAACGAGCTACTTGGGTAGCCGCTTTGTCCAGGGCTTCTACAGAACGTATTAGCGGTGCTTTATGGTCCAAAGCTTCTCCGGTATATGAAATAAAAACGGTTGGTACGCATAGGGTCTTGGACCCTGCGATATCCATAATAAAGGCTGGAGACATAGGGTCCCAGGCAGTGTATCCTCGTGCTTCAAAAGTAGCCCGAAGCCCTCCGCTTGGAAACGAAGAAGCATCTGGTTCTTGTTGCACCAGGGCCCCGCTGTCAAACTTTTCAACAGGGGATCCATCAGAAGACAGGGTGAAAAAAGAATCGTGTTTTTCTGCGGTACTGCCGGTTAATGGCTGGAACCAATGGGTATAGTGGGTAGTTCCTTTTTCAATAGCCCATGATTTCATGGCTGCTGCTATCTGATCCGCAAGTTCTCTATTTATTTTTTGACCACTGGAAAGCGCTTGGCTAAAAGATTTATAGGCGTCATTGGATAAATAAGCCTTCAGCTTGCTGTCGTTAAATACATTTTCTCCAAAATAGGTGGAGATTTTTGGATTGGTTCTTTCTTTTGTGGTTTTAGGACGTGAAAGAAATAAATGAAGAGCGGAACTGCGATTGAGCGACATAAAAATGGGTTTATTTAAATTTGGCTCAAAAGTATAAAAATATTATGGCTTTATCATGGATTGGCATCAATTATACCAAAAAATTTAGAAAATATTTATCAGAAACGATTGAATAAGACTAATTATGTCAAAATAATTAATATTTAATAAAATAATATACAACTTTTATTTATAAAAGATTTCTTTTCATAAAGTTATTTTGATCGATTTCAGAGGTTGTGATTTAGTGTAATTTTGCTGAGAACAGATAAAACAGCATGCAGTCCAAAGCAGTATCTCCTGATGATTACCTGGCAGAAATTCCAGAAGAACGAAAAGACTATTTTAAAGCCTTGAGGAAGAGCATCCTGGATAATCTCCCTCAGGGATTTGAAGAAGTGATGAGTTATGGAATGATTGGATATGTGGTCCCACATCGTATTTACCCAGCGGGATATCATTGTGATCCCAAACAACCATTGCCTTTTATGAGTATTGCCTCTCAGAAAAATTCTATTAATTTTTATCACATGGGATTATATGGAAATCCTCAATTAAACCAATGGTTTGTGGACGAGTATGCTAAACATACTAAAGCGAAGCTGGATATGGGCAAGGGTTGTATCCGGTTTAACAAGATGGATCAAATTCCCTATAAATTAATTGGTGACTTAGTCACAAAGATCTCAGTCCAAGATTGGATAGAAATTTTCACTGAAAATCGTAAAGCAATATAATTTTCTGTTTTGGGCATTAAAGCATGCTTTTTATTTAAAATTCACTTGTCTCTTTGATATTTCTGGTTAAACCCATTTTAACTCCAATAGAATAATTCCAATTATGAAGGCCTTTTGGGTTTATAAAGAGAGGCTTCTGTGTCTGGATTTGTGTGCCTGCAAAAGTGTATGCTTTTGTGTGGAGGCATAATATAAATTGTCACGATTCTTTTTAAAGTTTTTTAGTTCTAAACTTCTATCAGTTTGTTGAATTCTTATGAACAACAATTTAGGCAATAGTTTTATTATTTGAAGGTTGTATCAGTTTATTAAGCGATTATAATTACCATCATTTGGTCTGTCACCCTCCTTCCATTTACGGACAGCTTTAAATGGCAGCTTAAGCAAATTGCCGATGGTTAATTCTTTTTCATCGGCATAAGCCGGAACACCCGTTACAATTTCCTGGTGGTGGATATTCAATCGAACTGTTTTGTGAATTCTGTCCCAGAAAGAAAAAATAATGGAATAATTGCTATCTGTTTCTTTCTTTATCATGGAATGATGAATACCGTGCATTCTTGGAGTTACAATGAAGTAATTGAGCATTTTTTCAAACCGAAAAGGCAGTTTGATATTGCTATGATGAAACTGGGTGGCTGCTTCAAAAGCAATTTCATAAATAAGTACCATAACAGGTGATACTCCAATTAGAATAATAGCAGGCCCTCTAAACAATACTGACCCTATCATTTCTCCAAAATGAAATCGGAAAGCAGTGGTAATATCTAAATCCAAATCAGTGTGATGAACCAAATGAAAACGCCATAAAATGGGAAGTTTGTGAAGCAATATGTGCCAGAGGTAGTTGCTATAATCCAGCAGTAAAAAACTTATGGCAATATATACCCATTGTGGTCCCTCAAATAAATAATTCAATCCCACTTGCCATTGTTGGTTTTGCACTGCCAGCCAAACTATCGTAGGAATAAATAGTAGCCGCAGCAATACAAAAGCAGGAATAGAAACAATAAAATTAATTAGGATTCTTTTCCACCGCGACTGAATTCTTTTTCTTAATTGAAATTTTGTTTCAACAATAAACAGAATGATGAACAATCCAATTAATATTGGTGTGCCATAACTATCAAAAATGGATTTAATCATCGTCTCTTAATTTTTCTCCTTCCCCTTTTTTAGTATGCCAGGTTGCATCTTTATTTAAATCCAGTTCCTCCTGAATTTGAGGTGAAGAACCTTTTGGCGCTTTGCCTACCATCATTCTAAAATAGCGAATGCCATCTTCAATGCTAGCCCAGAAATGCCCCGGAGGCTTGTGACCATAAGCCCTGTATTTACCGGGAGGTACTTTTCCTTTTTTCATTACAAAGCTTTCAAAATCATTCACCCAACTATTAAAACCCTGCATGAAACCATCTTCCTTCACCATGTCTTCTGCCTGTGAATCGCTGTACTTTTTATCCTTGCCAATAAGTTGATATTTCCATAAATGATCCGGAACTTCCACACCACCATATCTACATTGCCACACCAACGGTTGAAAAGCAAGCCGGTCATTTTCAAATGGCTCTTGATCAGGGTTAAAGTAATTCTTATGTCTTAATATTTTTGGTCTGCTATCTTTATCCAGTTCATCACCGCCATCATCACCGTAACAAAAAAAAGCTGCGGTTCTGCCTTCAAGATGGTTTAAGCTCATTTCCTTCCATTCGTCGCTGTGTTCAAGAGCCATTGCTTTCATTGCATCTTTATGATCAATTGTTTCTTCAACGGGATTGCCGCCATTCATACACACCAACCTGTCAAACATTAATTTCAAGTTGCTGCTGCAACTGTACCAGTTAATCGGACCAATGATGGCCCAGGCATCTGCCATATCAAACCTTGCATATAAATCTAAATTCCACATTAGGTCGGGCTCTTTATTACTGTCCTTCTCATAACAGTTACATGGCCAAACGCATAATGCCATGGAGGTAGAAACACAGGCGTTACAGCTTTGAATATGTTCTCTTGCATATACATTGCCTAAATCCTCGTAATCTATTTCCCACTCCTGCGGAAGCATATCGGCCATTTTTAGCATCAGCGTTCGGGATTTGCCATCTACACCCGGGCAGTTGTATTGCCTTCGGTTTGATCCGGAGATAATCAGTACTCTATAGGGGCGTTGTTCTATAGGCAGTTTTGCATTATCGTCGTTTGGTTTCATAATTTATTATTTATTGTGAGCTTTAATTTGTTTTACAAAATTTTTCAAGTCCTTCCATTTTATATTTTACAACACTCACCGTATTAACCATTACAATTTTATACTTCTTAATCGTAAGGCATTTCCTATTACGGAAACAGAACTCACACTCATTGCCGCTGCAGCAATCATGGGAGACAATAATAATCCAAAAAAAGGATATAAAATTCCGGCAGCAATGGGTACCCCAACAACATTATAAATAAAAGCGAAGAACAAGTTTTGTTTGATGTTTTTCATGACTGCATGACTTAATTTTTTTGCTTTTACAATGCCCTGCAAATCACCTTTCACTAATGTAATGACAGCACTTTCTATTGCAACATCAGTGCCTGTGCCCATCGCAATACCCACATCAGATTGTGCCAATGCCGGTGCATCATTAATGCCATCGCCGGCTACCGCTACTTTTTTACCTTCCATTTGTAATCGTTTTACTTCTTCCAGTTTATCCTGGGGAAGAAATTCTGCTTTATATGCAGAGAGATGCAAAGTATCAGCAACCGCTTTGGCAGTACCTGCATTATCGCCTGTAAGCATGATCACCGTTACATGGTTTTGCATCAGTTCCTGAACTGCTGCTTTACTTGTTTCCTTTATCTTGTCCGTGATTGTGATATATCCGGCTGCAATTCCATCAATGGAAATATAGGATACCGTTTTCCCTTTTCCTTGTTCGGTACTCACCTGGCTTTCTAAATCATCCGGTATAGTTGAATGTGTTTCTTCCATTAATTTTTTATTACCGAGTGCTATCTTTTCTCCCTCCACCTTACCGGTTACACCTTTGCCTGCAATAGCCTCAAAATTTTGTACATCGGTTAATGTGATATTTTTCAAAGCTGCATATTTAACAATAGCTTCTGCTAATGGATGTTCACTTTGTTTATTGAGCGAAGCAATTTTTTTCAGCAAATCATCGGCATCAAAACCTTTTAGCGTTACTATATTTTCTACCGAAGGCTTTCCTTCAGTAATGGTGCCTGTTTTATCAATGATTAATGTGTCGATCTCATTCATCCTTTCAATGGCTTCGGCATTCTTTATAAGAATTCCTGACTGTGCTCCTCGCCCAACACCCACCATTACTGACATTGGCGTAGCCAATCCTAAAGCACATGGACAGGCAATAATTAATACCGCAATGGCATTGACAAATGCATATACATATCTCGGTTCAGGACCAAAAACTGCCCATGCAATAAAAGTTAGCATAGAAACAATGATAACGGCAGGCACAAAGTACTTCGCTATTTTATCTGCCAATTTTTGAATGGGTGCTTTTGAACGGCTTGCATCGTTCACCATCTTGATTATTTTGGAAAGCAGGGTTTCAGACCCCACTTTTTCGGCTTCCATAACAAAAGACCTCGTTGTATTAATGGTGCCGGAAGAAACGTTATCACCGATTACTTTATCTGCCGGAATTGGCTCTCCCGTAATCATGCTTTCATCAATGCTGGCTTCACCTTCTGTAATTCGTCCATCTACAGCAATCTTTTCCCCGGGCTTTACCCGCAACAGATCGCCCTGTTTTATTTCATTGATTGCAATCTTCTTTTCTTCACCATTAACAACTAACGTAGCAAACGATGGAACTAATTTCAGAAGGTCTTTGATAGCCCCGCTGGTTTTAGTGTGTGCTTTTGCTTCAAGCAATTGCCCTAATAATACCAGGGTAAGTATAACAGTGGCGGCTTCAAAATAAACGAATACTGTTCCGGTTTCAGTCTTGAATTGTCCCGGAAAAACTTGCGGAAAGAACAGGGCAATAATACTAAACAGGAAAGCAATTCCGGTGCCTATGCCGATTAAGGTAAACATATTCAGGTTCCAGCTAACAATGGATCTCCATGCTCTCTTAAAAAACATCCAGCCACCGTAAAACACCACAGGGATCGATAGTACAAGCTGAATAAAGTTCCATTTAGACTGGCTCATTATATTGAACAGCGGGTTAGTTGGGAGCATGTCTGACATGGCTATTATCAAGATCATGAAAGTAAAAGCTACAGCTACTTTGAACTTTTTAGATAACTCTTTAAAAAGTTTCTCCTCTTCATCTTCGGAAGGTTGCATGGCAACTAAGTCCATACCGCAAATTGGGCAGGAACCCGGGGCATCTCTAATAATTTCAGGATGCATTGGGCATGTGTATTTTCCGTTTGTATGTGCGGAAGCTGTTTGGCTAATATGCTCCTGCTTCGATGCTGTTGGGCTTTTTACCAAGTTCATTCCGCACACCGGACAGTTACCGGGCTTGTCATAATCCTTATCACCTTCACAATTCATTGGGCAGTGATATTTGTCACCTGCCTCTTCTTCATGCACCAGGGTGGTTAGTTGCGTTTCAGCAGCATCAACTGCTTTCAAATGCATACCACACACCGGGCACTTGCCGGCCTTATCATACACTTTATCACCTTCGCAATGCATGGGACAAGCGTATTTTTCTACTTCACTATTTACATTTTTATGCATGTCTGCTTTCGCTTCATTTTTCATATGCTTCCCTTTGCTTTATGAATTTCATTAACCTGGTACTTAAGAACCCATAAAAGGTGATGGCAGGTGTTTAAAATAAAAAGCTCTGTTACACACTTTTTGTTTTCTCTTTTATCTTTTTAATTGTAGAGTAAATACCATAAACGACCATTAAGCCAATAAAAACATATACCCAGGCAGGAATATTTTTTCCAACAATTATTAAATAAAGATAAGCGGATATAAAAAAGAACCCAGTAAGCATTACAGGGAGTATTACAGGCTTTTTATTCCGAATATTTTTTATGGTCCAGACCACGGAAAGGAAAAAGAAAGGTACTGCACCTAAATATATACTTCCGAAGATGAATGGATTAACATGATACTTTTCTCCAAGGCTTAAAAACCATTCTTTAAATATATCCCACCAGTGCATCAATTGAATATTTTAAAAGCTAATTGCAACAACTGTTTAATTCTGCTTGTAATGTTTTTTTCTTTATGCTTCACTATGAGATGCTGATTAACTCTTGAAGCAACCGGATACGGATATATTTTATTAAAAATATCGTTGGTTGATAATCCCGCAGTATTTGCAAGAATAAGTTCCTGAATTAACTCCCCGGCTTTTGGTGCAACCATAGTTCCTCCAAGAATTTTTTCTTTTTTAAAATATGTTTTTTTTGACAGGTAAAGAATTGCTTTGGCATATTGATAATTATCGGTTATTGCCCTGTCATCACCTGAAAAATCTTGTTGCAGCTTTACATACTCTATTTTACGTTTTTTCAATTGCTTTTCACTCAGACCGAAAGTTGCAAGTTCAGGTTCAGTAAAAGTAACCCATGACATGTGGTCGTTATTCAGTTTCTTTTTGAAGGGAGAGAAAAAATTGTTGAGAATGATACGTGCATGAAACTCGGCAGCATGCGAAAATTGTAAAGAGCCGGCTATATCTCCGCACAGCAACACATTTTTATTGGCTGTTCTTAAATAATCATCCACAACTATTTCGTCATTCTTTACCTCAATGCTTGCCTTTTCAAGTTGCAAAGTATCCAGCACAAGATATCTACCAATACCGACAAACACTACATCAAATCCGATTTCTGATTTTTTACCGTTTACCGATTTTAGTACTGCGATTGTGGATGAAGCAAATTTTTCTACTTCTGTCTCCAGCAATATTTCCAATCCTTCCTTTTCAAGTTGCGCTAAAAGAATATTTGTAAGGGTATCATCATCATGCTCTAAAATATCAGTGCCGCGATGAACAACGGTTACTTTACTTCCGAGACGTGAAAATGCCTGTGCAATTTCAATACCGATGGGACCACCTCCAATAACTAACAACCTGCCTGGCATGTCATCTATCTGAAAAATACTTTTGTTATCGTAATATTTAACAAGCTCCACACCGGGTACACTTAATTTAACAGGCTGCGATCCTGTAGCAATCACAATTTTTTTTCCTTTGAATACTTTACCATTAACTGCAATCGTATTTTTCCCTGTAAAATGAGCTTCCCCCAGTGCTACATCAAGACCTCTTTTCTTAAGCCATTCGGCATTTTCATGTTCACGTATAATTTCCTGTCGGTCATAAACATACTTTACGGCTTTTTGAATATCCACCTTACCGGAAACTTTCAAGCCCAGTTCCTCTGCCTTTTTTGCCCAATGAGCAATCATTGAAACGTGAAGCAATGCTTTACTGGGAATGCAACCGTCATTCAAACAATCACCGCCAATATCGTGATCCGTCAAGGCAATTATCAGGACGTTGAAATTTAACTTACTCAAAAAAAGTGCTACGCTTAGCCCACCTGAACCTGCGCCTATTACTATAACATCATAAATTTTATCATTCATAAATTTTTGTCTTTCTTGAATTATTTACCGGATATCTTTATACCACCTGTCCAGCTTTTCGGGCGAAACTCCCAGCAGGTACAACTGTTTTATCACCATCCATTTTATTCTTGTTCTGATAAATCCGTCTTTTAAATGCCTGCGTGCATCTACAATCAATTTCGGGTTGGAGATCAGACAAACTTTATATGAGGCGAGCATGCGTTTTGAAAAATCGTAATCTTCCATGATGGGAATCTCTTTAAATCCACCCACTTTTTCAAACGTCCTTTCTTACAAAAATTCCGTTATCACCATAAAATATTTTATTTTCTGCCTGGCTTTTATTAGTTAGTCGCAAATGAAATAACCTGCCGATCCATTTTATTTTTTTATTATGAGTATCAAAAACATTTGAAAACCCTCCGCTGTCACATCCGTCTGCAATTTTATCTTTGATAGCTGTCAAGGCTCGGGGCGGAACCGTCATATCAGCATGAACAAAAAATAAATATTCGCCTTTTGCATGCTTTGCTGCGTGATTCAATTGCTTTGCTTTACCCTTTGGCGCATTAATAATTTTGGCATAGGGCCTCGCTGCTTCTACTGTATTATCCGTGCTTCCACCGTCACTGACAATTATTTCAAATGCTGATTCTTCTTTTAAAGTGTTTAAATGCCGGAGCGTTTTTACTATAAAATCCTCTTCATTATAGGCAGGAATGATAATGCTGATCATGGCTAAGATTAAATTTTATCCTGCTTGATGCTCGAACGTAAAACGTTCACTAACATTTGCTGGCTTGCTCCAAGTTGTTCCATAATATACATTTTATAAAAAACTATTTGCATTTTAAAAACTCCGTTTTCAACATACTTTCTTGCAGATGTAATGATGTTCTTTTTAAGAATTTTAAACTTGCAATGATTTTTGATTCTTCTTATTATATCAAGGTCTTCGAATACAATATATTTTTCGTTAAATCCATGCACCTTGTTAAATATATCACGTGTAATGAATAAACTCTGATCACCGTAATGAAACGCACTTCTGTCAAACCGTGTAAACCAGCAGTTTAATTTCAGGAACCAATGATCATTATCAAAAGCAAGCCTGAGGCAGCCTGATTCATATCCATTATTTACCGCATGTATCACATCTGAATCAAAATGTTCCGGCAATTGTGAATCAGCATGTATGAAATGCAATATCTTTTCTGAAGCAGCAGCTGCCCCTTCATTCATTTGCGCTGCACGTCCTTTTTTTGGGGAAACAATTATCCTGGCTCCGCAGTCATTTGCCTTCTCTATTGTCTTATCTGAACTTCCTCCATCAACCACTATAATTTCTTTTATTAAATTGACATTTCCATTTGAATGTATACTTTTTAAAGTTTTGGTGATGCTTTCTTCCTCGTTATAAGTTGGAATAATAATACTAATCATAACTACAAACTTTTAATATTTACTAGATCCCTGCCTGAATATCTATAGATCAAATTTCCTTTATGAAATTCGACAGTGGAAACAAGAAAGCCCGGAATTTGACTATATGGAATAGTTTAATTATTTTTAATGTCATTCAGTAATTGATTAAGTCCTGTGCCTAAAACAATACCGATATCAGCGCGGGTAATTCCCTGCGCATATAAAAAATATTTTGCCTTATAAATTTCTTCCATGAGCCTTATTAACAACAACCACCACCATCATAAAACCAGGTGCTGGCAGATATATATATATCATTTCTATTTAAAGATTTTAATGCCTCAGCAGTTTTATCGCAAACTGCAAGCGGCTGATTGGGCATCAATAAATGCCCCTTATGATCATCAAACAATGCATCCGTTCCGAAATAAATCGCGGTCTTGCCGGTAAACATCCAAAGACCGTCAACAGGTTTCCATTATATTGCTCAACGAATTGCGTAACTTTGCCTGTTTTTATTGCTATGGATTTTCTGCTGTTAAAGTTCTATTCTCAAAAGCATACACTTTTTGTACTTACACCACACATGCACAGGATTCTTTTGTAATTCCTGTTTTTTTTCTTTCGGATGTAAAAACATAATACAAAAGCATACTTCCAACAGCAGCAATGAAAGGACTTAGAATCAGAGGAAGAAAAAATATCCTGCCAAGCACGAACAGTAGCAACAAGTCTTGCAACCTAACAATAGAAACGAAATAGTGCTACGCTTCCACTGCAAGCATAGCTTTACATTCTGCCGCACATTTGTTACAAGCATCTGCACATACTTTGCAATGGTGCATGTCAGTATGTTTTGCACATTCGGTTGCACAAGCGATACAGGCGTCTTCACATTTTTTACAAAGTGCATCCAAATTATTTGCATTGTTTTTACTTGCATTAATTAGCTCATTGCAAGCATCTTTACAAGCAATACAAAGTTTTACAGAATTTTCCATGCCTGCTTTTCCATTGTTTTCTGTTGAACAGGTTTCACATGTGTCAACGCATGTTTGACAAGCGGCAATGCAACTTTCAATTATTTTATTTTCCATTTTCATGAAATTTAGTTTGTAACTGAATTGTTACGCTGCAAGGTGAAGAGCTTGATACTTAAAAGCGTTACATTATTTTGGAAATAAGTTGCATGATTCACACATTGCGAGCATAGACTCGTTAATTGAAAATAAAATCGGGGGCTATTATTAAGATAGTCCCCGATTTTATGAATAACTTTTTATTATATATCGGCATTCAGGCGAGAAAACTTGTCATTTTTTAACGTTAGCAGCCATCATCATTTCTTTTTTCATCATTTCTTCCATCTTTTTAGCTTTCATCATGTCATCTTCTGTAATGATGGAAGATGGTTTATCTGCATCGGCCGTATTGCCGCTGGCAACGTCAAATTGTAATTTCTCCATGTAAGCAGGTTTGCCTCCGTTTATAAACTCTTTAATGGTCTTAGCATAAAAATCTCTTGCGTTGTTATAATCTTTATTTCCTTTTATTACATCGTTGGCAAGGTTGATGGCCAGAAAATTTGCTCCTTCTTTATCACACCGTGCTGATATTTCACCGCTGGTGCGGTTGCAAACTACACTGCCGTCAAACATGGCAAGCTCATTAAATTTTTCCTGTGGCACTTTGTAGTCAATCCACTGTTCCATAACATCTGTGTGCGGCATCGGAAAATCGTGCTTAAATTCTTTTGCATATACAACGGTTTTTTTCCACTGACCTGTGTTTTTCCACATCATCATATCAGCAGTTTTTGCTTCCGGTTCACCGTATTGTTTTTTCATCATCATCACTGCCATCTTTGAAGCGTCTGACCATCCATTCATATCGTCCATAGGTGATGAAATACTTTTTTCGGTGGGCGATGCTGATGCTTTTTCAGTTGATGAAAATTTTGTACATGCGATTGCACTGACTGCAACGACAACTGCTGCGAGAATAATTTTGATTTTCATTTTTGATTAATTGAATTGCTTGCTTCATTAAAAACTTATGCCACAAAGATGAATAGTTCAAAAGGAGGAAGTGTTACATAATTTTGAAACTATGTTGCATAATTCACATATTAGAAAATGGTAATTGCGTTTCTTGTTTAGCAGAAAAGTTAAATCACATTTCAACAGATGGGTTATTTAAGTTCGTTATTCAAAAGTTGATTTGGAAATTAGTAAGCAATTTAATAAAATTAATTCTATTTTCAAGTGGAAGAAGTTCAAAGGATGTTATATTAACTCCAAATATGATAATAATTGGAAAATTCGGCTAGGAATAATACTGGGGATAAAAATATGTAGGGTTTTATTTAGGACGAGACATTCGGATGTGGTGGGTACCTATAGTCCGGATTTAGTGGGTACTTTGCTCCGGAGTTAACGCTTAAATATTGGTTACATTTCATTATTAGATCAATACTATATGATCAAGCTATGATTTTATGAACGACAGTATACGTGACTGCTTTATTTACATCACCGGTCTTGTGTGACGCGCCCTATTTTACCAATCATCTAAATAACTTTATATAGTCATCGAATACAAAAATCCGGTTACGCTTGAAACCCGTGATTTCTTTTAAAATATTCAATTTGATAAAATCATCGAGCAATCTCAAGGCGGTAGATACGTTTATTTCTAATGCCAAAGCAACATCACTTGCGTCGGTTATTGGTTTGCTGTATAAGTATTTCAGGAAGGAGTTGGCTAATGCTTGTTTTTTACCTAAAGAAATGATTTTATTTTCGATTGTACTTCTCAATGAGATAATCTTCTTGAAGGTTTCAATTGAATTTTCGGCTGTACTTCTAATTCCTGTTAAAAAGAATTTCAACCACTGGATCATGTCATTATGTGTTCTTACCCGGTTTAGATTGTCATAGTATAATGTTTTATTTTTTTCAAAGAAATCCGATAAATATAAAGTTGGCTTATACAACAACTGATTGCTTACTAAAAACAAAGTTATAAGTAACCGCCCAATTCTTCCATTACCATCTAAAAAAGGGTGAATGGTTTCGAATTGATAATGAGCGATACCGATTTTAATCAAGTAAGGCACAGGGATTTCATCATTGTGAAGAAATTTTTCGAGATCTGACATTAAATCAATTACACTATCTGGATGTGGTGGAATAAAAACTGCATCTGTCAAACTACTGCCGCCAATCCAGTTTTGACTCTGACGAAATTCACCCGGTTGTTTGTGCTTGCCTCTTACTCCTTTTAATAGTGTTTTATGGGTTTGCTTTATCAGTCTATTACTCAATGGCAATTTTGCCAAACTCTCAATGGCCTTGTTCATTGCCAGTACATAGTTTTGTACTTCCTGCCAGTCATCCTTGTTTTCAGGGAGAATGTATTCTGCCTTTTGGATGGCTTCGTCTATATTAGTTTGAGTGCCTTCTATACGGCTGCTCTGGGTTCCTTCTTTCAGCACGTGCATTTTAATGAAGTAATCCACATCCGGTATGAGTTGGGAAAATGCATTGAGTTCACCCAGTTTGATATCTGCCTGACTCAATAGCATAAGCAATTCTGGATTATCCATCAGCCATGGCAAATCCGCCATGCTGGGTTCAAAACTCTTGTACTTGATGCGTTGAACCAGTTTTCCGGCATTAAAACTGCTAATTTTCATGTTCAGGGCACATTTGAACTGCAAATATAATAATTTATAATTGCAGATAACAGTATAAGTGCAAATATGAATAGTTATAATGGAATTTGAACACGCTTAAGCATATCCTTGTGAACTCAGCTTTATTACCTTTGTTCCGGATTTAGTGGGTACCTAATAGTCCGGATTTTGCAGCCCCAAACCCCTTGAAAGGGGAATTGTTTTTCCAATACTTGAAGATGTTACCTTTTAGAATAATGCAAAGTCCCTTTCAAGGTATTTAGAGTTCTATGTGCCTCCTCCAACAAGGTTGATAGCATACAACTATAATTAATGTTCCCGCCTACGTAAGGTTAAAAACGTGTTTTAATAAACTACTTATTTTAATATATAAAATATTTAAATATGTCTTAGCTTTGCCAAAACTAAATTCCTTTTATGCAAGCCTATCTAGATTTATTGCGCCATGTTCTGGAGAACGGGGCCATTAAGTCGGACCGGACTGGGACAGGGACTAAAAGCGTATTTGGTTACCAGCTGCGCCTGAATCTTGAAGAGGGATTTCCATTGCTCACTACAAAAAAAATGCATCTTAAGTCTATCATTTACGAATTGTTATGGTTCTTAAAAGGCGATACGAATATTCAATATCTAAATGAACATGGGGTAAGTATCTGGAATGAATGGGCCGATGAACGTGGGGAATTAGGACCCATTTATGGAAAGCAATGGCGTGCATGGGAAGGGTCAGATGGTTCCATTATTGATCAAGTAAAACAACTTATTGAAAATATACACACAAATCCAGATTCCAGGAGATTGATCATTTCAGCTTGGAACGTCAGTGATCTGCCAAAGATGGCATTGAGTCCTTGCCATTGTTTGTTTCAATTTTATGTGAATGATGGAAAGCTTTCCTGCCAGCTGTATCAGCGATCAGCGGATGTGTTTCTGGGTGTGCCTTTTAATATAGCTTCCTACGCGTTATTGACGTGCATGGTGGCTCAAGTTTGCGGCTTAAAACCAGGTGAATTTATTCATAGCTTTGGAGACGTACATCTGTACCTCAATCACATAGAACAGGCAGCGATTCAGTTGGAAAGGACTCCAATGCTATCGCCAAGTATGCAAATCAATCCTGAAATAAGAGATATAGTTAACTTCTCTTTTGAAGATTTTAAATTAGTAAATTATCAATCCTGGCCGGCTATAAAAGCCCCGATTGCAGTTTAAACTATAACTTTACCTTAACTGTTAGGTTAAGGAAAACTTATAAAAAAATAAACCTATTTAGACTAATTCTAAATAGGAAACGATGAAGCTTAAAATTTTGATATTAGAGGATTCGATCTATTTTTGCACTGGCAAAGTGGTTTTTAAATCACATATAACAAAAAAATATTTATACCCATTTATTTTACAATATCTTATGAGCTGTAGAAGAAGTATTTCCTTTTTATTGATTGTACTCTTCCAGTCCACTATTCTCTTGGCTGCCCCCAATATCGAAGCTGGTAAAGCATCCTTCAAAAATAATTGTGCCACCTGCCACAATAAGAATATGAAGGACAATCTGACTGGACCAGCCATAGGCGGATCAGTGGAACGCTGGGCTTCGTACCCAAAGGAAGATTTGTACAATTGGATACGCAATTCCCAAAAAATGATTGCTTCTGGCCACCCAAGGGCTGTGGAGCTTTGGGCCCAATTTAAGCCCACAGTCATGACGGCATTTCCCAATCTCTCCGATGAGGAAATCGAAAGTATTCTAATGTATGTGGATGGCGTTTATACTGGCAGCTATGGTCAAAAATTAGATGCTGGAAATGCTACAGCCGCTGTCAACAAACCTGAAGAAACCGGAACTCCATACTGGTATTATATAATCTTTACCCTGTTATTAACCCTGGCTATTTTCCTTTATAGCATAATGAACGATCTAGCCTACAGCCAAAAATTGAAGGCAGGGCAGAAGGATATCATAAAAACATCTGCCTGGGATTTACTCACCAGCAAATCAGTCATAACGTTTGTTCTCTTTGCAATGATATTGTTTGGTAGCTATACCACAGTTAATAATGCCATTTCTTTAGGACGACAGCAGGATTATGCTCCAGAGCAGCCTATCAAATTTTTGCATTCTACCCATGCAGGATTAAATAAAATCGACTGTAACTATTGTCATGATGGAGCCAGGCGATCTAAACAAAGTGTTATTCCAGCAGCTAACACCTGTATGAATTGTCATAAAGCCATAAAAAAAGGCAGTAAATTTGGTACCACTGAAATAACGAAAATTTTTGCGTCAGTAGGTTTTGATCCGACTACCGATAAATACATTGAAAATTATGAGAAATTAAGTAATGAAAAAATAGAGGAGATCTACACAAAGTGGATAGGCGACAATTACCTAAAAGATAATAATTTAACGGCCATTAACGAAAGCGTTACCAATGAAATTAGTGTGCAGTGGAAAGAAATAAAAGGTTCGCTCACCAGTGAATCAAAACCGAATATACCAGGACCCATTGAGT
>JALYPU010000067.1 GCA_030856215.1 Bacteroidota bacterium | reverse complement strand
AGATGATGTAACAGAGCTTCATGATGGTCCCGCCAATGGTGTTCGCTCAATTATTGAAGATAAAGATGGAAAGTTTCCTCTCTTCAAAGAGAGGATGATTATTTCTACAAAAAATGGCATCCGATTTTTAAAATTATTAATTTAGAAATTTAAATATTGAATTTTCACAGATGCAACCTATAATATAATAATGTCAGTTGCCCCAATATTCCAACCAAATATTTAAGTTACTTATGCGTTAATAATGTTACGTAAGGCAGATATGCACAAGATTTGCTTCCACTAAGGCAACGAAAGTATCCATTACCTCGTTATATAAACATAAATTATCCACTATGAAAATCAGCGTTTTGAGTGTTTTATATTTGTTCGTTTTACTATTTTCTTGCTCAAAAACTAAGGAAAGTTTTGACAATACAATTGAGTGGCAAATTGGTCATGAAAAGGCCGAAGAAATAACATTATTTCACAATGAAGAAAGTGATGTTTTAAAGCTCAGCATAGAAAGTAATTCGCTCTGTGGCAATAATGGAATTCAAATGATCATTCAACAAAACAATAGTATAATCTACGATAAAAAGATTACCTCGTTTCCTTTTGATACACTATTACCAATACAACCAAATGCTGAAATCAAAATCATCAGCAGCGTATTCGTAATACCAAATAGTGCCATTGAATGCGTGTGGTTAGGGATAGCCAATTGTAAAGTTCAGTATTAAAAAAGGAGTTAACAAATTTCTGGATGGAAATACTTTCTAGAGGTATTGCTTTTAAAATGCATTGTTCAACTCACCCCCTTACCCCCTCTCTTTCAAAGAGGGGGCGAATAAAAATTAAGTGAACCGACAATGAATCCGGAGTTTACGAGGGATTCATTGAGGTATGAACAAGTAAAAAGGCATACAAAATGCCTTTTTACGAAGTGAACCGAAATCGAAGCTGTAGCCTGCGTAAGGTTCGATGAGGCATTGCTTTAAAATATATCGTTCAACTCACCCTAGCCCCAATCTTCAATTGGGTCAGACCCTCTCTTCAAAGAGGGGGTGAATAAAAAGGAAAGTTCCTTCGCTTTCAACGAGGGGGAATATAATGCTTCGATAAAGGCAGGATTAGTTATAGTCAATCTAAACTTAGGTTGATTTTCAGATATAGATATTATAACTTTACAAACAATATCTGGTCATATGAAATCTCAAGCCAGGCAGTTGTCTCAATTAAATTTTGGATCAAGGTGCTTATATTGTGTTTTGTTGCGCAGGCATAAACTAGTTAGCAGAAACCCTAATAGTGTCCGGGAGGGCATCAACTTTGTTGGGTTTGAACAGGGGGTAATTCCTGCTAACGTTTTATTTACAATCCCTTATGCTTCATGCTATAGCGACATATCGACTTCATGCAAAACTGCTTAAAATCAAACAGCGTAACAAAATAAATTACCATTTAAATTTAAATACCATGCGGGTACTCACTTTCATTTTAGCTATTTTTCTTTTTGCTTCCTGCAAGCAAAAGAAACCTTCCACTGAAGTTTCAGAGACTAATTATTTTAATTATAGTGATTCTATTGAGTCGGGCGGTGTTAAAATGATTCCCATCTCAACACCTGTGGGCGAGTTTAAAGTGTGGACAAAACGTTTTGGAAATAATCCAAAAATAAAAATATTATTATTACACGGTGGACCCGCCATGACGCATGAGTATATGGAATGTTTTGAAACTTTTTTTCAAAGACAAGGTTTTGAATTTTATGAATATGACCAATTAGGTTCCTACTACAGCGATCAACCAAAAGACAGCAGCCTCTGGACAACTGCACGTTTTGTTGAGGAAGTAGAACAAGTTCGACAGGCTATTGGAGCAGACAGTACAAATTTCTATGTGCTTGGTAATTCATGGGGCGGGATTTTAGCCATGGAGTATGCCCTGAAGTACCAACAGAATTTAAAAGGATTGTTGGTAGCCAATATGGTCGCTAGTGCACCTGAATATGGAAAGTATGCTAATGAAGTACTTGCTAAACAAATGAAGCCAGAAGTGCTTTCCGAAATTAAAGCTATTGAATCGAAAAAGGATTTTACTAATCCACGCTACATGGAATTACTCATTCCGAATTTTTATCATGAACATGTATGCCGTTTGAAAGAATGGCCTGATGGGGTTAACCGTTCCATGAAACATGTCAACGGTGAAATTTATACAATGATGCAGGGGCCGAGTGAGTTTGGTATAAGTGGCCGACTTGCAACATGGGATATTAAAAATCGTTTGAAAGAAATAGCTGTGCCCACATTAATGATAGGTGCCAAACACGATACAATGGACCCTAAAGCAATGGAAGAACAAAGTAAAATGGTTAAGAAAGGTCGCTATCTCTATTGCCCAAATGGAAGCCATTTGTCCATGTGGGACGACCAACAGGTTTTTATGAATGGTGTTATAAAGTTTATTAGAGATGTTGATACAGGAAGTTTTTAAAAATCATTTTTAAGTAATAGCTGCACAGACTATACCCCATCGGCACAGATAATCATTCTATTTTCAATAATTTTGACAGGCGAGGTAACTTTATTTTTAATACAGAAAATCAACATGATTGTTGGAATGGCGAATACAGAGGCAAGAAATGCGACGTGGGAGTCTATGTTTATTTTATGCAGGTAGAAACGGAGTCTTGTAAATAAAACGATTCTAAAAGGAGATGTGACTTAAATAAAATGAACCAAGTTTGTAACAACAGATTTATTATATAGGTCAAAATAGTCTAGAACCCAATTAAAATAAAATAACTTTTTAAATAGTAAACCGTTGCTATTAAAAATTTTAGGTGGATAATAGTAACTCCACAAGAAAGTAGCATAATTTTCTAAGGTTATCGTGAGGTAATTCTGCTGGAGGACTAAATGCCAAAAAATAATTAGAAGCCAATTGCTTAAGTACTTCCCCTTACCCGTCTTTGTTGTGCAACAAATATCTCCTGGCGCCACTAGAAATGTACTGTTAGACACTCTGAATAAATTACATTGACCAACGGAAAATAATCCTAGTATGATAATAGAAAAACAGCACATAACAGTTTAACTTGTCTCGATTATTCGGGATTTGCGAACGCAAGGGTTTTGTCCTTTCAATGACATTCTTTGCAATGACACGAAAAATCAAGGTTATAATTTAAAAAAGAGATACTAAATGAACATCCATACAAAATATAAAAAGAGTAAGGTCGGCATTATCCTGTCATCACTTTGCCTTCTCCTAGCGTGTAAAATTGAACCTGCACCGTTCACATCAAAACAATCAACTAGTACCCTACCTCCTCTAGGTGACTCCCTTTTAAAGCAGGAAGCATCCATTGTTCCCGACTCTATGCCTTTAGACACAGCTTTATACAACCAGAAAATCTTGCAACTAGTCCACCATAAGCCATCAGATAAATGGCCTGTCAAAACAGGATTTCCTCTAAGTGGCGCTATTCTTCCTTTCAACAGAATTGTTGCCTTTTATGGAAATCTTTATTCTAAACGCATGGGAATTCTAGGGTCAATTCCAGCTGATCAAATGCTTAAAAAGCTACAAGAGGAAGTAAAGAATTGGCAGAAATCGGATTCATTGACGCCTGTAAAACCTGCTTTACATTATATAGCAGTGACAGCTCAACGAAGCCCTGGTGCAAATCGTAAATACCGGCTCAGAATGCCTTTTCATCAGATTGACAAGATAATAGAGATAGCTAAGGAAATTGATGCGCTTGTATTCCTGGATATACAGGTTGGACACAGTACGCTACAGGAAGAAATACCCGCGCTTAAAAAATATCTATTAATGCCCAATGTTCATTTAGGGATTGATCCTGAATATTCCATGAAAAGCGGGAAAGTGCCTTCCAGAGTTGTTGGAACATGTGATGCAACGGATATAAACTTTGCATCAGACTATTTGGCGCAGTTGGTCAGAGAGAATAACCTGGTACCGAAAATCCTTGTAGTACATCGTTTTACCAAAGGGATGGTCACCAATTATAAAAAGATAAAAACGCTACCTGAAGTACAGATCGTGATGCACATGGACGGATTTGGATTTCCAGCAAAAAAAATCAATTCTTACAAACTTAGTATAGTGGAAGAACCTGTTCAGTTCACTGGATTTAAATTGTTTTATAAAAACGACGTAGAAAATAAAAAATGGCCTGTGTTAATGCAACCTGACGACATACTTAAGCTGTATCCACAGCCAGTGTATATACAATACCAATAATTTAAATGAACAGTTATTTGGGCCGGCTGGTTCTCAAATAATTTACGATATTTCTTCGTTAATTTTATATGATTTTATTGTGCCCAACCATTTTACTAATTTCATCAGTCTTTATAAAAAAACCGGTAAAAGACAAATTTTCGGACACGTTGTATTTCTGAATTACATCCCTGCACTCTTTACAAACCAAATACGCGTCATATTCCTGACGATAGCTTTACTCATCACACAGGGTGAATTGGCTATCTAATAATTAAAACAACCTTGTAAACTATTGAAAAAAATATTAATCACTGGAGCAACGGGTAATGTCGGGATGGCAGTTATCAAATCATTGAATAACCTATCGCACTCCTATCAGATTATTACCGGGGTTAAAGATCTGGATAGGGATAAAGAAAAATTGGCCCCATATAAAGTGGAGGTTATATACTTTGACTTTACAGATATTTCTTCCTATGAAATTGCTTTAAAAAGTTGTACCATACTTTTTTTGCTGAGACCGCCCAATATTGCTCAAGTAACAAAATATTATAAACCACTCATTGAAAAAACGAAAGAAATTGGCATAAAACACATCGTATTTTTATCAGTTCAAGGGGTAGAAAAAAATACCATCATTCCCCATCATAAAATTGAAACGTTAATAGTACAAAGTAATATTGCTTATACTTTTTTACGACCAGCCTATTTTATGCAAAACTTCATAGGTAGTTTGCACTATGATTTAGTGGTTCATAAAAAGATATTTCTTCCTGCTGGCAGGGCTAAATTTACGCTTGTTGACGTGCATGATATTGGCAATGTAGCAGCCGTAATACTTATAAACACAACTAAGTACCTCAATAAAACAGTAGAATTAACGAGTAATGAAAAACTTTCCTTCAAAGAAATGGCTATAAAATTAAGTAGCGGATTGGGCATACTAATCACTTACGAATCGCCTAATCTTTTTAAGTTTTATTTGACAAAAAGAAAAGAAAATTTACCATTTATGCTCATAATGGTCATGATTATGCTTCATTTTCTGCCAAGATTTTCAAAGGAACCGAAAATTACGGAAGAAGTAAAAAATATTGTTGGCAATGAACCTATAACATTTAGTCAATTTATAGAACACAATAAAACGATATTGACAGCATGATAAGGCAAAGTATTGACACTGTTTTAGCGGATTCCTTACTTTTTTAATCCATTCTATGTTGTGAAATATACTAAAAGCACTTGAATTAATAATAAATGTCTTAACTTTGTATAAATCATAGCTGATACCAAGCCATTTGGACGGCTACGGCTATCGCAGGTTTTGACAATATCTTTCCATTTTATATTTAATAAATAAACGGATTGAATACTTTTTTTTAGTAACTAGATAAAATTACGCGGAGCAAACTATATCATTTTTAAAAATATTAATAAAACAACTAGAATGTCAGAAAAAAACAAAAAACAGTTTGGTGTATGGATGGATACACACCATGCGAGCATTACAGGTAGGGAAAATATTGATCATGGTGATTTTGTTATCTTGGGAACCGTAAGGAATCCCGGCGCGGATAATAATTCAGATGAGCATGCATCCAACAATCATGAGATTGCCTTAACTCATAAGTTCTTTAAGGAGATTACTGCCATAATGGTTAATATAGATGAGATCCATGTGACCGGAACAGGACAGATTCAAGAACAATTCATTAAGTTTCTAGCTGACACCCCACAATATAAAAATGCCGTATCTAGTGATAGTACTTCGAATAAGATGTCTGATGAAGCACTAATTGCCTTAATTACGAAGCATTTTAATTAATTGGAGCCTATCAGGGAATAATTAAAACCTTTTGTTATTCGGGAAGTATTATCTGAAATTCCTAAGTGTCTGAGAAAACAATGATTCGAGGAATAACATTTTTGGTTGATGGCAAAATGTATATTAGTGTGGGCACAACGAAATTTTGGGGGGAATTAGCCCCGCCATGCATGAAGAAGTTATCGCAAAGACTGGTTGCAGGACAATGTAAATGAAAGGTCGTTCATATAAAGGCTATATTTTTGTACTTGTATATGTCTTAAAGAATAAAAAGGAATTGAACTATTGGATGTGACTTGCGCTTGACTTTACTAAAAGCGCAAAATCATCAAAGAAAACTTCTAAAAAATAGCTTAAAACTAAATTGATTCCGAAAAGAATCCTTGCTAAGAATAGATTTAAATTTTGTTTGGCAACCATGTGATTTATATACTTCCAAAACAAATTAACTTTGGACAATTTTTATGGCAGACTATTTATCTTATCAATTTGTCGACAGCGAAGAGTTCGTATATACCTTTGACGAACTTCCATTATGGAGTGCTCCATTCGGGCTATTGTTACTTAAACATGTAGACTTAAAACCTAACTTAACAGTTCTTGATATTGGTTCTGGCGCAGGATTCCCTTTACTAGAATTAGCAGGACGGCTGGGTGCTTCCAGCAAACTTTATGGACTTGACCCTTGGACCAATGCAAATAAACGCGCAAGGCAAAAAATAATAAACTACCAACTTTCGAATGTCGAGATAGTGGAAAATTCCGCAGAACAAATTCCGTTTGCTGACAATTATTTTGACTTAATCGTTTCCAATCTGGGTATCAATAATTTTGACAAACCTCAAGCGGTACTTAATGAATGTTTCCGAGTTTTACAAACAAGCGGAAAACTCATATTGACAACCAATCTCCATGGACATTGGCAAGAATTTTATACCATTTTTGAATCAACACTCAAACAGATTGGCAAAGAGAAATTTGTAA
Organism: Bacteroidota bacterium; assembly: GCA_030856215.1. Classification (GTDB taxonomy): domain Bacteria; phylum Bacteroidota; class Bacteroidia; order Chitinophagales; family Saprospiraceae; genus Vicinibacter. The sequence goes on along the minus strand of JALYPU010000067.1, from coordinate 8,949 downwards.
AACCACTTATCGAACATCAGGAACATAGAGGTACAGTAGAAAGTGTTACAAAATTATTTACTGAATGTGGGTTAAAGGTTTGCCGGTATTATGAAGAAATTTTTGAAATGAAGTTTTTAGACGGAAGCGCATTTCTAAATCACTACTTTGTCAAACTCGGTTGGCTAACGACATGGATTGGTCTTTTTCCAAAAAGTGACCTAAAAGAAATATTTTCTGCATTAGAACGAAACTTAAATATCTATTCAAATGCTTCAAATGGACTTACTCTAACGGTCCCTATGTTATATATTGAAGGAGAAAAAGCTGGAAGGCGCTAAATCTGGCTGACAAGGATTGACGCAGGAGCAAAAACAAGCTGTCGGGCTATTATTAATTATCTTTTCAAAAATTAATGATTAATTAATGTTACAATAGCCGGCCCAACATTTCAGCTTAGATTTATCTTCCATGAAATGAAAATATGGGAATAATACAATTATTTTCAAAAATTATATAACGCTTTTAGGCCCTCAAACCTACATTTTTGTTGAATAGTTTAAGATGGAGGCTTCGTTAGAAAATATTTACGATAACTACAGCAGTATGTTATATGGAATAGCTGTTGATATTGCTCCAACTGAAGTAGAAGCTGAAGAAATATTAATAGAAACATTTAAAAATTTTCATCAGAAAAATTTAATTGCACAAAATTATCCATCACATTGTATAACACTTATCAAGCTAATAATTCAAACAGCTCATGAACAACTTAATCCTAAACAATCAACTATTAATTTTAAGCTTAAGCAATTTGAAAATGCACCTATGTTGCATAAAATACTTTGCGAACAGGTGGATATAGATAATCATTGCGTTGAAAACAGTATGACTCGAGCAGACATTGGAAAACTTATTAAAGAAGAATTAAATTTACTACTCAAGCGGGACATAAGCGACTTAAAAACAACTGAACGTTTTGAATACGCAAACAAATAGTTATGAGTGTATTTTATCAATTACAGCTCCGAGAAACTGAATCCCTCCCCACATTAAAATATTGTTCTTTATCCTTCTCCTGGTGATATCCTGCGCATTTACAAAAACTCCAGCAAATTTAGCTCGATGGTATTTACTTACAAAGAATTATAGGCTCTTATTAATCCTCAATTGATTATAGTATTAAATGACTTATATTTAGCCCAAGAAAATTAGCGACACATTGTATATGCCTGACTTTGGGTGGTGTAAATGGTAACCAATCCGCGTTTTAGACGGCATAACAAACTTGTAAAATTGAATCTATTAAGTAACAGTACAGCAAGTGAACCAAAATGAAGGCAAAAGCGGTCATTGATAGAAAATATCCTTTAGAACAAAGTATTGAAGCCACTAAATACGTCGAAACTGGCCAAAAAACTGGCAACGTGGTAATAGCTATGCAACACCCAAAATATGAATCCAAATAATAAACGTAACCCATTCACAAAACTATGATCTGGCTAATTATATACTTCGTTTTCCTGACACTAGTTTGTCTACGCATTATTTTTGAAACACACAGCAGCACTAAAACCCTTGCTTATCTTCTCATAGTCATTTTCTTGCCTCTGATCGGTATTCCTTTTTACCTCGCATTTGGGATCAATTACTGGAGAAAAAAGTTATACTCTAAAAAGTCAGGACATGATGAAAAGTTGCATGAAGAACTCAAGAAAAAAATAATAAATTATACCCAGTCTATCGTAAAACCGGAAGATCTCACTGGAGCTGAATATTCTGAATTGGCAACTATGTTGATTAAGGATCTGCACAGCCCCTTGACCCGTCATAACACAGTAAAATTACTATTGAATGGCGAAGAAAAATTTCCTGAATTGTTGCAGGCGCTTGCCAAAGCAACACATCATATTCATTTGGAGTATTACATTTATGAGTGTGATGAGATTGGCACTTCCATTATTGAAATGTTAATCAAGAAGGCAAAAGAAGGTGTACAAGTGCGGTTTTTATACGACGATTTTGGTAGCCCCAGCATTAAAAAGAAAATTGAAAAACGAATGGAGGATGCCGGAATAGAAATCTATCCATTTCATAAAGTGCATTTTTATTTATTAGCTAACCGCATTAATTACCGCAATCACCGGAAAATTGTGGTTATTGATGGGCAGACGGGTTTTCTGGGAGGCATAAATGTAAGCCATAAATATATCAACAATAAAAAAGTGCCCTTATTCTGGCGGGACACACATCTTCGTATTGATGGGCCGGGGGTATATTATCTCCAATATCTTTTTTTGTCTGATTGGAGTTTTTGTAGCCCTAAAAAAGTGAAATTTGATGATTTATATTTTGGACAAAATCTTCAGGAAAAAGGAGACAAGCTAGTACAAATAGTTGCCAGCGGCCCCAATTCTGCACAGCCCACAATATTATTTTCCATACTGCAGTCTATATACCTTGCTAAAAATGAAATATTGATCACCACGCCATATTTTATTCCAGGAGATAATATAATGGACGCACTAAGAATAGCTGCATCCGGTGGACTTTCTGTGAAATTACTGGTGCCGGGAAAATCCGATTCCAGATTAGTTAATGCTTCCTCAAAAGCAAATTATCAAGATTTGTTGGAGGCAGGTGTTGAAATATACCTTTACCAAAAAGGCTTTATTCATGCAAAAACTATGGTAGTAGATAGTAAGCTGTCCATGATTGGAACGTCCAACATGGATTACAGAAGTTTTGATTTAAACTTTGAGGTGAATGCTATCATATATGACAAACCGTTTTCTGAAAAAATGCGAGCGGTCTTTTTGGATGACTTGAAACATGCCACTAGAATAGATGCAAAAAAATGGAATAAACGTTCCATTTTTGCAAAGTTTACAGAGAGAATTGCCCGACTATTTTCACCTTGCCTTTAATCTCGTATTACTATTTAGCTCGGAATAACAAAATATCAATTACCTTTTATTCTAGTCAGCAGTGAACGCATAGACTGATTGTCCCATTTAGCAAATCGCCCACGTTGCACCACTAGTGTATTATCCAAATCAGGCTGCAGGTAATAATGGAACGCAAATTTCTCTTTTGGATCCTGCCAGCCGATCACCTGCCCAAAGCGCAAGTCATTGAACAATAGCGTATCCTGGTTTTTTTCAATAGTATAAAACTGTTGTGAAAACCGGATAAGTTGTTGTACGTCTTTTCTATCCTGTATGGTGTTTATTAACTGACTGTTGCGGGGAAAATATTCAAGATCAATTTTGTTCGAACGGTCAAAAACAGAGCGATAGCCAACATAATATCCGCTATCATTACCAGCTACTACATACCATAACCAGTTTTGCAATGGTGCCGGTGTCGTAAAATAACGTGTATAGTTTATTTCTTGTTTTACTAATAACTGTTTGACTTCATGATTGATGTATGCCTTATTAATAGCACTATATCCCAGGTACAAAATGCAAGTGCAAAAGCCAAATTTCCACCAGAATTTTCTATAAATACTTTTTTGTTTTAGTAAAAACAGGATGACACATGCCAATCCGGGTCCTATCGTAAAAAATGGATCCGCCACATACATAATATTGAAAGAAATTCGAGTATCGTTAAAAGGCTCAAACCACCCTACCCCATAATTATTAAACACATCTAAAAAAATATGGGTCATAATTGCTGTCGCAAAAAAATACACCCAAGATTTATAGGTAATCTGATGTGGCCTATGCAACCGATCGGCAATCGCAGCAAGGATGGGTGTCATTATTACCCCAAATAAAATAGAATGTGTAAATCCACGATGTGCCAGCAAGTTATCGGAAGTATCTAACCAGAATGCTGCGAGAAAATCTATATCCGGAATACTTTGTGCAAGAATCCCCCAGAGCATGACTTTTTTGCCCTCGATGCGCCCTGAAAAAGCCTCCCCGATACAGGCGCCAATGGCAATATGCGTGAGTGAATCCAATGTTACAATGATTAATTGTATAAAGATATTATATATGGGTCAATCGGAAGTACATTTTAATAATCTGTGATCGGTGAACGTATTTAGATACTGAGAATTTGTTACCTTCGGAAATGGCCATTTCGATAATATTTATAGTCCAAGCCTACATTCTACTGCTTTTACTATCGGCTCCAACCTATTTTGTTTGGAAAAAATTACTAAAGCTATTTTCATTTACAAGAAAGTATTACAAATTATTTATGTATTTATGCATTTTAATTTTAGCTCCATTATTATTTATTCTAATTCCGATTATTTGTTTCAAAATATACTCGTTTGAACCTAATCTTCGGTTCAACGAGGCTGATTGGAAAAATAACCTTCATAGGCACCAAATGATAAGGGATATCAAAAAGAATGACAGAATCATTGGTAAAGATACCAGCGAAGTCAGATTGCTTTTGGGAGCGCCAGATACTCACCATGCAAATGGGGACATTTGGAAATATCATCTCACTTCAAAACGGCATGGATTTGGTATCAAGTTTTTATATGTAGAACTATACCTTTCCGAAGGCAAAGTGAAATCCATAAAACAAAAGAGCACTATAAATTAAAACAACCTTATTCATAAAGCATCTGTGATAATATGCAATAATTTAAAATATTAGCTAGTTTTTACTAAAATATTCATAATAATTTAAACCAAAATATTTTAATAAGAAATAAAACAAACCAATAAGATTAATTCACTAATTTGGGAACTTTGTATCCCGTCTTATTACTTCAACCTATACCTATGAATATTCCAATTTTAATTGCAAACATTCTAACCTTATTAGCTTTCTTCGTTCATACTTTTATGGGTGACAAAGAACTGCATTTAATTGAACCCTCTTTTGGCCATGACCTAAAGAATGATAAACGGGAGAAGTGGACTATGGCAAGATGTGGTTGGCATTGTATTTCAATAGACCTACTTTTTGCTACTATTGGGCTTGGACTCATAAATTTCACTGATTACTTTGATAACGAAAAAACCTTGTTACAGATTTTAAGCATTTATTTTTTAGGCTATGCACTAGTCTGGGCATTCACCATTTTAATATCCAAGAATTTTGACAGAAACTTCCTTAGACTGGGACAATGGATACTTTTATTGGTCATCAGCGGACTGATCTTCATAGGTAAAATGTGATACCTAGTCAGCAATGATCTGTAAACTGTCAACTGTGATCTTATATTGTCAACAATGATTTGTAAATGTTAATTGTATTATTACAAATCAGGATTATTGATCTAATTTATGTAAAGTAAAAGTGGGTTAAATTATTTAAAACTAAAAGCAACCAATGAAAATCGAAAGCGGACTTCTCATACTACTCCTAGCGGCACTTATTATGAAGCTTTTTCACTTACCAGGATCAATTATGTTTTTAGTCCTTTTACTAATTCATATAGCTATACTTTATTTAGTATTGTCTTTTTACTTATTTTGTGATAAAATATTAGAGCGCCAAAACCTTGCATTTTCTATTATTTCTGGTATATTCTTATCCATTGTACCGATAGGAATTCTATTTAAAGTTATGTACTGGGATGATGGACAACAATATGTTCTGATTGCAGCAATTGTAGCAGCTGTATTTTTAGCCCTTTCGTTTCTACTCAAATCTAAAGCACCCGAACACCTGATTAATTACTATAATAATATGGTATTACGAACGGGAATTCTGACAGCCATTTCAATATTTTTATTTAGTATTCCTGCAGCAACTTTAATCAATTTTGAATTCAAAAACGACCCTGAATTAGCTAAGTTAAAAATCTTACAATATAATAATCCTGCTAATTTAAATTATAAAAAGCAGCTCAATGAGTCTAAATTAAAAGTGGACTCGTTAGATTTAAAATAAATTGTAAATTTACGGCAATAGGTATATTTAGATCAGTTTACTATTTAATCCTTACCATTGACCATTGACCATTGACCATTGACCATTTCTTTACAACATGTCAAACAATACATCGCCTCATATTCTAAGCACATCTACTAACCTATTAGGATTTTGCCTTATAGTTATCACCTCATTACATATCACTAACCAACGAGAAAATAGTATCCTTGACGAATTTACCTCAATTATTGCAGTGCTATTAAGTTTCTCGTGCATCTTTTCTTATGTTTCTATCAAAACTCAAAATGCAAAAACAGAACGTCGCTTTGAATTACTAGCTGACCAATTTTTCCTAATTTCGCTCCTCGGCATTTTGATAATTATTTTACTCATTACCTTCAACTTTATAAAATAAATTTTATATCCGGCATGTCACTTTATGAAAAACATTTATAAATTTACGTAAACTTAATTTTCATTACCGGATATGGAAATCATTCACATCTTTAAACTTGCTTGCGGAATAGGTTTATTTCTCTTAGCCATGTATTTGTTGGAGGATTCTTTGAAAAATCTAATGGGGCGAAAGTTTAAAATCTTCCTTCAGCGGATTACAAAAAACAAGTTTGGTGCTGTAGCAGGCGGAGCAATTATTACGGCAGTACTACAAAGTAGTTCGATGGTATCATTGATGGTGCTGGCTTTTGTGGGTGCAGGCGTATTTACGATGAAAAATGCCATGGCGATTATTTTGGGTGCCAATCTGGGCACTACCTTAGATAGTTGGATTGTAGCCACGCTTGGTTTTAAAGTAAATATTGAGGTTGTGGCATACCCAGCTATTTTTGCAGGAGGTATGCTGCTTATAATTTTTGGCAACCGTAAGTCTATAAAACACATTTCTTTTTTTCTGTTTGGATTTGGCTTATTGTTTATTGCACTTTCCTTTATGAAAACGGCTATGGAGGGACAAGTGAAATCATTTGACTTTTCGCAATATGCAGAAATGTCACTGGCGATTTTTCTACTTATTGGCTTTATCATTACCTTACTTGTTCAATCGAGCTCTGTGACTATGGCACTTACACTTAGTGCGCTTCATGCAGGAGCTATCACTTTTCCTCCAGCAGCAGCCATAGTTCTCGGCTCCGAGGTTGGTACAACCATTAAGATCCTGGTAAGCTCTATTGGAGGCAACGCAGCAAAAAAAAGAGTCGCACTTGGTAACTTCTTTTTTAATTTATTTCTCACCGCGCTGGCATTCACCTTGCTAAAACCAGCCCTGCACTTGATCACAGATATATTTAACATCAAAGATCCACTTATTGGCTTAGTTACTTTCTCCACCATGGTCAATGTAATTTCCATCGCCATTTTTCTTCCGTTCCTCAATTCTTTTGCCAAACTTCTAGAAAAATTCTTTAAAGATACGGATGCCTCGGCAGCCGCATTTATTGGAAACGCCAATACAGCAGAACCTGAAACAGCGCTGGATCTATTTCATCGAGAAACGGAATTTTTTATTCACAACTCCATGCTTTTTAATTTATCCATATTTGAAATTGATACAACATTTATGCAGGAGCACCCAGATTTTAAAGCCATCAATGAAAAACGTAAGTTCTTTTCAAAGACATTGGAGGAAAAATATGAATTCCTAAAACAATTGCAGGGTGAGTTACAAGCATTTTATATTGTGCTTAGAACAAAATTACATGATGAACAATACGGTCAGCTTAATCAATTAAATTCTTCAGTTCGCAGTGCTATATATTCAGTGAAAAGCACAAAGGATATTGTACGAAATATCACGGACCTAAAACGATCGTCAGAAGATATTAAATTCGATTTCTTTCTTCACAGCAAAAAAGAAACAGCGGATTTATACCAACAGTTTAATACCTATATGACGCAGAAAGAAGCCGTGACTTTCGAAACACTACAGGGCCTATATAATAAAATACATACTAATCATAATACCGCACTCAATAGTTTTTATAAGGATGCTCAAAATGCTCCCATTGAAGAAATAGATATTACCACAGCCATTATATTTAACCAGGAACTACTTACTTCGAATAAAGCCATATTGATAGCGCTTAAAGATTTTTTATTAGATGAAATAAATACAGAAGATTTTGATGAAATAGTCACTGTACCTTAAGGTATGTCCATACCTTGTTATACTGTAAGTACGCTCTACATATTCATGTAAATTAGGATTGATTTGAATTATCGACCCATTAACCAGCGATGATTATAACTTGGACTTTTAATTCCCTAATTCAATTATATCTACACCTAATTTCCTACTAAATTAATTAATAGCAATTAGGATCATCATTATACCCTATCTTGCACTCCTTTATTAACTAATCTAAAACCAACTCAAATGAAACTAAAAACTCAATTATTCACTTTTATGGCTATGGCTACCATACTTTTGGCTTCCTGTGCGCCAGTTGCTGAAGCACCTAAATCTATGGATTTGGACGCGCTCAAAGTTGAAATTCAAAAAATGGAAGATGCATTTGCTGCTGCTGAAAAAGTAAAAGATGCGGATGCAGTGGCATCTTATTACAGTGAAGACGCCATTAGTTACGGCAGAAACGATGCACCTACCGTTGGAAGAGCAGCCATCAAAGAAAAGATTGCAAAAAAAATGAGCACGGACACCTCAGGCAATTATAATGTCTACAAAATTGTAGACTTGTTTGCCGAAGGAAACACAATAGTCGAAATTGGTACTTGGACAGTCCTTTCTCCTGCTGGAGCAGAAGTTGGCAAGGGACATTATATGTCTTACTTTCAAAAGCGCGACGGCAAATATCTTTGCGTTCGGGATATGAATGCAAGTTCAAAACCAGAAAAAGAAGGCATGTAGAAATACATAAATCTAATATAAAGAAAATTAAGTCTGGAGTCAGTGTATGCTGACTCCTTTTTTATTAAATTACTAATTTGTACCATTTACATTTCGAGTAAAAATGCTCAATTGATCGTATGCATTCGTCCAAGTACATCTATGAACATTGAATTAATTTCTTATAGGCCATGGGTGTATAAGAATCCAGCTTGGTAATTTTAGCATCATTAATTTTAGGAAGTAACCATTCC
>JALYPU010000023.1 GCA_030856215.1 Bacteroidota bacterium | reverse complement strand
ATGATAATAAGTTAAAGGCTTCAAATAAAGGTTGTAATACTGCTTTCATTCTATATTATTTAAGTGTAAGATATATAATATATTTAATATATCATACTTTAATTAGAATATAGCCACTATTGACTATCTTTATTTTAAATTAAAATTACATGAACTTATTCTCAATACCCCGTATAATATTTTTACTAATTGTATATTCCAATTTAATTTGGTCTCAAGGTCCAACGCCCATTTTTCGATTAGATGCTAGTCAGGGTGTTCAAAAGACAACTAATAAAGTAACGCGATGGGCTGATATTTCCAACAATGTGACCGCTCTTCAAAACCTCCCGGCGAATCAAGCGGAATGGGTTTCACAGGGTATTGGAGACAGACCCTCTATCCTATTTAATGGAACCAGTACTTTTATGAATATGCCGTCTATCTTTCCTACACAGCGCAATTATACCATCATAGTGGTTTGTAAGGCGAATGCCCCTTCTGCTAATATTTTGGGAGGGAACTCAAGGACACTCTGGATGGGAGGAGGCACGGCTCCAATTATTTTACACAATGGGGATTTCAATAACCAGGCAATATCAAGTATAGATCCTGGACTACAACCTTCGATTATTGTGGCACAGTATAATCATGCTACCCAGAGTGGTATCTTTTATATCAATGGCCAATTTGCTGACTCGGCTTTCGTCCCAATTAATGTTGATAGCACCATGTATATTTCTGCCTATCAGGGTGGCTATCATTTTAATGGACTTATTTCAGAAATGATACTTTACGATAATCTGATAAACACACTTGATCGGAAGAAAATTGAAAAAGAATTATTTGAAAAATACAAAATCGATAACCCTGAAATTAAAGATTCTACCTTCACCGTTTTACCAGACAACTACCAATTATTTGCTCGAGACGAAAACAATGAAGCCATTATAAAAGTAGAAGGTACCATTCGTGCTAAAAATTACGATTCGCTCTACGTGTTGCTTTATAAAGATTCGCAATTAGTCGAAAGGATTTCAAAAAAATTAAATTTTAATCCTAAAAATGAAGCCAGTTTTTTCTTCCAACCAAAAATTACTGCCGGACTTTCAAATTATTCTGTGGAACTTAGAATTAAAAATGCACTTCGGGATAGTTTCCTTATAAAAAAGGATCATATTGTATGTGGAGATGTTTATTTAATAAATGGGCAATCCAATAGCATTTTTGGTGGAAATGTTTACTATAATGAGTTTTGTCGCACTTTCGGAAAAAACTTTTCAACAAGACTATCGGACACCCTATGGGCCATCGCTTCCGGATCAGGATATGGTGGAGGACCTGATATTGGCGCTTGGGGAATGGAACTTGCACGACGCCTAATTGAAACATATAAAATTCCTATTTGTATTATTAATGGTGGCGTGGGAGGAACGTCTATCCAACAACATCAGAGAGACGATATAAATCCTGCATTACCGGTGACCATTTACGGTAGTTTATTATATCGCGTTCAAAAATCGGAATTGGCCTCAGCAGCGAAAGCCATGTTTTGGTATCAAGGTGAAAGCAATAACAGCATTTTATACTTTGAAAACTTTAAGGCTTTATACCAGGATTGGAAAACAGATTATCCCGCACTTAAAAAATATTATGTAGTTCAAATTCATCATGGCTGTGGAGCAGGAGATCATGCCGCTGTCAGAGAAGTTTTACGCAGATTACCAGAAACTTTTCCGGATATAACACTGATCAGTACTAATAATCTTCCTGGACACGACGGGTGTCATTATACAGTGGGTGGATATAAAGCCTTGGCAAATAATATATTTCCGTTAGTGGATGATGATTTTTATTTGGGAGCTTACCATCCTGATAATCATCCTCCAAATATTAAACAAGCTTATTTCAGTAAGAAAGATTTTTCAGAGATTACCCTAATATTCAATCCCCAAAATAGTCATATTCGCATTCCAAATGATTCTATAGTTAATGGCTTTACTATATCGATTAAAGATTATTTTGCTTTAGACCAGCAATTTAGAGTTATCAAAAACATTCGATCAAATAAGGATAGTGTTTTCCTGGAATTAAAAAATCCAACTCTTGCAAAATCAATAAGTTATTTAACGGAAGTGAACTACCTGGAATTTAATGGCGTGTACGAAGGCCCGTATGTGGTCAATGAAAAACAAATTGGCGCTTTGAGTTTTCACAATTTTCCAATTCTAGAAAAAGTACCTACAGGAGTCCACCAGAGCCTTCATGAAAATCAACAAAATGTACTAATTTTTCCAAATCCAATTAATAAAAGTGACCATTTACAAGTGAATATTAGTTTAGACACTGATGTTTCCAAGGCGCAATTTTGTTTAAAGAATTTGAAGGGCCAAACAGTATCTTGTGCACAATTTCCTATTTTGCAAAAAGGAAAATATAGTATTCAGTTGAAACTAAATAACCAAGTTGATGATTTTTTAATTTGGGAATTTATTACTTCAAATAATTATTCATCCGGAAAACTAATACTGAAATAATCAAGATTTCCTATAAAACTCATTCCTAAAGTAATCATTAAATGGAATACCGTTCCATTTTAGAAAATGTTCGAAAACACATCTCACTTGATGAAAAAAGAACAAAATTATTTCACTTCGATGCTGCATTCTTATAATAGTTACCTACTTCTATCATTTTTTATACGGTTTCACGCTGCCCGATCCCATATTATTCAGGTTGATTTTAGGATCTCCCAGGTAATAAATATTTCCGCTGCCATTGATTTCCGAATCTAATTGTTCTGTGGCATGAATAGAAATATCTCCTGAACCCAATATAGTAGCATTTGCATACTTTGTTATGGTTTCCGAAAGATCAATTTCTCCGGAACCAGAAATCAACGCCTTTAGTGAATCCGCTTGACCTCTATTTTCGATAGCACCGCTACCCAATATATTGATATGCATGATAGAGCTATTAAATTTAGTTTTAATATTGGCAGATCCTGCCAATTCGATTTTAATTTCAGAGGTAACAGCTGAATCCTTCATATTGACATCTCCATTTCCCAAAAAAGTAAATTCTTTCAAAGTTGGAAATGAAATGACCAATTTTACACTGGGTGAACTGACCATATGAATTTCTTTATGATTTGAAATAGTTAATACAGAATCATTCAATGTCACTTTGACATTTTCCACCAACATTGAGTCACCTTCATACTTAATAGATGCAGGACCCTGAATCAAATCAATATCATAATTACCACTGATTTTTATACTATGGTAGGAAGTTAAATCGTCAGATTTTGATATTGACTTAGAATTTTTATGAAAGGTAATCCCTTGAATATTTCCGATTTGGGTTTTTGAATACACTATGAAAGTTATAATCGCTAAGCATAAGAAGAGGGTACCGTATATTACTAATTTAGTGCTGGTTTTCATTTTTTTATTTATTTATAAATCCTTTTAATTTAAATCAATTGTTGCATACAACTTTTGGCATTCTTCTATAGAAATGCCCAACAATTTCATTTGCCTTACGGTATCTGGTAACACGTCGCGTACAAATTCTTCCTTCTTGATATGTAAGGTTCTATCAAATGCCTGATCTGAAAGAAAAAAACCAATACCTCTTTTTTGGTAAATGATTTCCTCATCCTGCAACCATTGGTAGGTGCGTTGAACCGTATTGGGATTAACTTGAACTGTTAAAGCTAATTCTCTCACGGACGGAATGCGATCGCCATTATGGAGTTTCTTTTGCAGAATATCCCGAAGCAATACATCGGCAATTTGAATATAGATGGGTTGATGTTTCCTGAAGTCCATGGTTACAACTCTTTTTCTTTAAGTTTAAAAAATGTGAGGGTCATAAAATAAAACCCTATCAATATCGCGCCAAAAACTCGCAACCAAGTTTGATCCGTCAAAGCGTCTAATTGAAAATTCATATTTACATTATCCATCACAAAATGCATTCCCTTGAAATAATCAAAGTAAATAATGCGGACACAGATTAGTGCGAAAATGGCAAAACAAAACCAGAACACGACGATGGCTAAACTAGTCTTTAATAAGGAATACTTGGGCATCCAAACAGAACCTGCATAGAATATAGATTGAACTAATATAATTCTTAAAAATGCTTGAAAAATTTGGCTAAAATCATAGGCTGGATAGGCTAATTCTTTAGTTGAAATGATATTCATAAAAAAAGTAAATCCATAGGCATACATCATATAAATAATCATAAAGACAATGGGAATAATGATGGATATGGTTAACCATTTAGCGGCAAGCTTTTCAAATGTTGAAGCTGGTAAAGAAAGATATAGTTGCCTCGATGAAGATTGTATTAATTCAGCAAAACTAATACTGGCCCAGACTATACTCATTATCGTCAAAGAAATGATCAGGGATTGTGACGTGAAAAAATTATTAAATCCTGTCCTTGAAAAAATCTGCAATAAAACAGGGATAGAAAGACCTCCAATGACACCAGCTATTGCATAAAGAAAAGGTTTCTTCGCCAAGGCAATTTCCCTTTTTATCAAGAGCATGTATCTGTGAATAGAAAAAATAACTATATTATGATTCATGGTTTCAGTTTTTCGTATCGTTTGCTATTGGTTTTTTTTTCTTAAAAGGGAAATGATCTCATCCTTTTTAGTGAGTACTGCATTAAACAATACTTCTATGTCAACATCTGAAAAAGTTCCCTTGGTATTTTCCGTAAGAGTTGCATAACCACCCATGACGCGCTCACTATAAAGAACATTCTGGGGTTCATTCATGGTATTGATAGTTTCAAATACCAGCGCATTCGATATTTCTTCAATTGAATGTTGAAAAATAATCTTACCATTTTCCACTATCAATATCGGATCGATCAAATTGACCATATCCCTCACCTGGTGCGTAGAAATAATTATCATTCTTTCGTCCATCATGGCTTCCGTCATCAATTTTCTAAATTGACTTTTCGAAGGGATATCTAATCCATTGGTGGGTTCGTCTAAGATTAAAATTTTACTATTTGTGGCTACAGCAAAGCACAAAAGAACCTTCTTCTTTTGTCCAAAAGAAAGTTTCTCCATATTTAATCCACCCTCTAATTCAAAATCGGTAAGCAAGGTGAAAAATTTATCAAAATCAAAATTGGGATAAAAGGGCGCGTACGTGTAGAGATAAGAAAGTATGGTCATATTTGGGATAAAAGGCTCCTCTTGCACAAAAAATATGTCCGCAAGCATAGTTGGATGTCGGTCTTCCGGAGTATAACCCATTACTGAACACGAGCCTTCGTTTGGAAACACCAAACCATTAATGAGTCTAAGTAAGGTTGTTTTACCTGCGCCGTTTCGGCCCAAAAGTCCATACATATTGCCTGTCTGGAGCTGGAGGTCTAACTCTTTGAAGAGTGGCTTTTTCCTGGAATATTGGAATAGGACGTTTTGAAATTGAATCATCTTTATTTGTTTTAGTGTATTACATAACTAATACACCACAAATGTATGACGCGCAGATTTAAAAAATCAAGTTTTTTTAGTAGTTTTTTAAAATATTTTTATTTATTATGTATAAATACTTTAAAAACAATATATTATAAAATAATATATATACCTTTTGGATAAAATAAATTAAAATTTACACAAGGAGAGCCAAAAAATTGAAATTCATAAGGCCATAAAAAAGGTCAATTAGACTAGAAATGGGAAGAATAGTCCTGAATTAAGAATTAGCAAGGGAGACTTGGATACTTAATTACCCACAAAGATCATTTGACACGCTGTATCTTTTCGCAATTTTAAATAACAAAAATAGCTTCCTGTTATCCAGGTACTTGTTTCGATTTGAACCCTGCAGTCTCCAGGAGCCACATAGTCATCTGTCCAATGATAAACACGCCGCCCATCCAGACTGTAAATAGTTAATTCCACAAGCCCACCCTCGTCCACATAAAATTGGATCTCTGCATTTTGTACGATCGGATTCGGGTAAATTGCTAAATTATTTCCCGACGAAATTAGGTCGGAAGAGGCCGTGGTTCTTTTCAAATTTGCAGTCAGGGTCACCAAACCATAGGCTGGAATTACTACATTTTCATTAGCGATGTCTAACGTGGACTGATTCCAAAATTGATTACCACTGCTAGTATATTTATCAAAAACCGGGGCTTTTGTATTTAAATCTGGAATCGAAATTTTGGTTGATTGGGATTGTGCAGATGAGTTAATCAGTACGATCGTTATTGCCTCTGTAGAGTCATGAAAATAGCTGCTTCCCTGCACACTTGCATTTCCAGTTAGTGTGGCGTCCAATCGGTAGGAACCTGGCCGAATGAATTTAAAAAAATGTTTTGTTGCAACGTATTTAGGAGATAAGCTTCCTGAACTCATATTGGTTAATGCGAAATCTGAAACTTGATTCATTTCGGCAGACTCGGTAAATGTCCAATACAACCAGGCACTTTGCATTCCAACCGTAAAAGCCTGGTGAATTTTCAAAGCAAGACTCCAAGCTCCATTATTAGGAAAGCCCGAAGCTGGAAACAGCCAATCCATTTTCTCTCCTGAAGTCTCCGTCATCCATGATTTTTTATTATACGAAGTAAAACCCCTAACATTGGAGGGAAGGCCTGGGGCAGGATTCGTTTGCCATCCATTAGCCCACCAGTTCCACAACGCTGGATCGGCACCAGAAGAACTGACTCCGCTGTTGTCATAACCATGTATACAAAAGAAATCTACCGCTGCTAAAGCAGAAGGGTCGTCAACGATATTTTTTAGGTATTGTAAATTCTTATGTATAGGTCCTTGGCTACTTCCATATTCCCACATACCATAGGAATCACCTCCCAAAAGGTCTTCCGGACCCATTATTTTAATACCGGCCAGTTCAGGATGCTTATCGAATTCTGCTCGGATAACCTTCACAGCGGTTATATATTGAGACGATAGCGGATAAAATGCACTGTTATAATACTGTTCAAAATTGAGTTCATTTTGAATACTTATGGCATAGAATTTTGTTTGATAACTTCTCTGATAGCCCAATATATAAGCTGCCGTACTTCTAGCAAATTGGACCAAAGAGCTGGTTGGGCCGTTTCCGCCTACGGATACATCATTAAATACTGAGAGCGGCCTGCCGGATACATCTACTTTCCCTCCCGCAAAATTGCCTCCCCAAATAAAGGGCCATTTGGCTCCAATTACCGGGCCCGGCCACCAGTTCTGATTCCAAGCATTTCCAGAAGACACCTTGACCCATGGGACCGGTGACCATAAAGATCCTATCAACTTGAAGCCTCCCAGTTGAGCAGATTTTGCGATGCCTGTGCGAATGGCTTCGTCATTTGGAAAGTTGAAATACAATATGTTTTGTTCAATATTAGGGCCCATTATCGCGATTGGGGCATTTCTATTTCCAAAGCTTCGAGAATAATCTTCGGGTCCTGTATATGTCCTAACCCTGTTATTTTCAGGACCATTAGGATTGGCTGGATCTTCCAAATTGAATACACTCCGAGTAGCACTTCCCATAAACCAAGGAGAATAATAATTTAAGTCTGAATAGGGTGTTTTTATTATAGGCGTAAGGTCCACACGGTAAATGGAAGCTCCCAGGTCGTCATAATACAGGTCCAGCCACCACTTTTTATTGGAATCATCATTTCCCTGGTGTGCACCAAAACCATCAATGATTTGCTTTTTATCATGTAGTTTCACTTGAAACTGGGCTACTTGTGCCCCTATATTTAGTGCGGTCAAAACCAATAAGATTGGTAATATGTATTTTATCATAAACTTAAGATACCCTAAGTTGCCCATATGTATATGGCTATGCATGGAATTTTAGAAAATTTTTAATAGCATAGATTAAATAAAAAAGAGTTACAAAATTGCTTTCATAACTCCTTGATATTTATGTGGGAGATACTGGGTTCGAACCAGTGACCCTCTGCTTGTAAGGCAGATGCTCTGAACCAGCTGAGCTAATCTCCCAAATATGTGTATATCCATTGATATACTTTATTTAAATCAATTGATTCAGTGAC
>JALYPU010000171.1 GCA_030856215.1 Bacteroidota bacterium | reverse complement strand
GGTCTATGCGCTCTAGCCTGCCCTGCTGAAGCTATAATTATGAAAGCAGAGGAGCGGAAGCCAGAAGAAAAACATTTATATAGGGAAGAAAAATATGCTTCCATGTATGAAATTAATATGTTGCGCTGTATCTTTTGTGGCTTGTGTGAAGAAGCTTGTCCTAAGGCAGCCATATTTTTACAAAATGATAAAATGGCTCCGGCAAGTTTTGAACGGGAGGATTTTATCTATGGAAAAGATCGATTAGTAGAACCTTTTCTTTTAAAAAAATCATGAGAATAGATATCATTTTCTATATACTTACTGCACTTACTATTATAAGTGCAACATTGGTAGTTACTACCCGCCATCCGATTCGTAGTGTTTTATTTCTTGTGTTGACATTTTTCTTTATTTCAGCACATTATATTTTAATGAATGCGCAGTTTTTAGCCTTAGTGAATGTAGTAGTTTATGCAGGCGCCATTATGGTCCTTTTTTTATTTGTAATTATGTATTTAAATCTCAATCGGGATATGGAAAAAAACATAAGCATCATCCCGCTTTTTGCAGCGACAATTTCAGGTGGCTGTCTGTTTTTAATTATTGTGGCTGCATTAGATCAATCAGATTTTTCGAACTTTGAAAACAATGCTAGTTATTCTACTGGATTAATCGAGAATCTTGGCATGACGTTATATAAGGATTATTTATTACCTCTGGAATTAAGCAGTATTTTATTTATCGTTGCGATGATCGGAATTGTATTGTTAAATAGGAAGAACAAAATAGATATTTCAAAAACAAATTTGTCATGAACCAAACTCCTGAATTAATAAATCTCATACCCTTGACCCACTATGTTGTGCTTAGTAGCATGTTATTTGTGATAGGATTGATAGGGGTATTAACCAGGAAAAATGTAATTATTGTTTTCATGTGTATTGAAATAATGCTGAATGCTGTAAATCTTCTTTTAGTGGCCACCTCATCCTATCGCGCTAATCCAGAAGGCCAGATCATGGTGTTTTTTAGTATGGCTGTTGCAGCAGCAGAGGTTTCGGTAGGGCTAGCAATAATTGTCATGATGTATAAAAATTTGCAGACCACCAATATTGATTTATTTAATCGATTGAAAGGGTAATCATTTTATAAACTGATCTTTACTGATAAATTAGAAAATAGAAGAATGATAAATTGTTTTGGTAAAATCCCCATGATTTAATAATTATGAGTGTTGAGGATCTTATACATTTAATTGTGTGGCCGCCTTTGGTAGGATTTATTCTCAGCGGGTTACTAGGAAATAAGGTTCCCAAGAGCCTCATTAACTGGATTTCCTGTGGAGCCGCCTTTCTCAGTTTTGTTGGTACATTGCTCAGTTTCTTACTAATAAAAGAGTTGCCATTACAAGTCACATTATACGAATGGTTCAAATTTGGCGAATCCTTTAGTGTAGAATTTGGATTTTATGTCGATTCACTCAGTATGGTGATGCTTTTTGTGGTGACAGGAGTAGGGACTTTGATCCATGTATATTCAGTAGGCTATATGCACGATGATTCTGGTTACCCAAGATTTTTCTCTTATTTAAATTTGTTTCTATTTTCGATGATCCTGTTGATTACCGGATCATCATTACCGATTCTATTTGCCGGTTGGGAAGGTGTAGGATTATGTTCCTTCCTATTGATTGGATTTTGGTATGGCAACGGTGAATTTAATGCTGCCGCAAGGAAAGCATTTATAATGAATCGGATTGGGGATCTTGGTTTTTTAATTGGTATTTTTTTAATTGCCTATCATTTTAATTCGTTAAATATTCAGCAAATACTTTCTACGGTATCCAATTTTCAATTAAATGATTCGGTAATTGTATGCATAACTATTTTGTTATTTATTGGCGTTACCGGAAAATCTGCGCAGATTCCCTTGTTCACTTGGTTACCGGACGCAATGGCTGGACCAACACCTGTATCTGCATTAATTCACGCAGCGACTATGGTTACAGCGGGAATTTATTTGATAGCTCGAATGAGCGGTCTATTTGAATTGGCACCAATTACGTTGAATGTAATTACTATCACGGGTTTATTGACTGCGTTTATAGCAGCGAGTATAGCCCTAAAACAAAATGATATAAAAAAAGTGTTGGCTTATTCTACTGTAAGCCAACTTGGTTTCATGGTTGTGGCTCTTGGATTGGGAGCTTATATTACCGCGATATTTCATGTAGTAACGCACGCATTTTTTAAGGCGCTACTTTTCCTAAGTGCAGGAAGTGTGATTCATGGATTGCATGGAGAGCAAGATATTAGTAAAATGGGCGGTATAAAATCAAAAATGAAATGGACATATTTGGTTTTCCTTATTGGCACATTAGCTATTGTGGGTTGTCCTCCATTTGCGGGATTCTTTTCAAAAGATGAAATATTAGCCATATCTTATTCAAAAAGTGTTTGGTACTTTGCCATTCTCGCACTTTGTTCTGTTCTTACTGCATGGTATATGTTTCGATTATTATTTTCTGTATTTTTTGGAAATTATCGCGGTACCGAAAACACATGGTCTAAAGTTCACGAATCACCTCCAATGATGATTATACCATTGGTGGTGTTGGCGGTATTTTCTATCGTGGGCGGATTTATAGGGTTACCTGAGATTTTACATCAACCACATTTTATTTCACAATACTTATCAACGTCAGTAATATTTAATGAATTTCTAGTCTCTCATAATTTTGAATACGCATTGTTGGTTTGTACGTTAGTGGCATTAGTCGTTATTATATACGTTACCTATAAAAGATATTCTACTAAAACATTGGAATCCTATGCTACTTCCAGTGACATGATTTCAAATTTGCTGAGTAACAAATATTTTATTGATGAAATTTATCATACTATACTTGTTAAACCTTTAGAAAAAATGGCTCATTGGTTTGGGTCCTATTTTGATTTTAGAATAGTAGATGGTCTAGTTCGTGTGCCAACAAAATTTTTAACTAGAATGAGTTTGGGAATAAAGCCGTTACAATCTGGAAGCATTAGCTGGTATTTGTTGAGTATGGTCGTTGGCTTAATAGCATTTTTATTACTTTTTATTGTAAAATTTTAGTGCAATGAAATTAGCTTTAGTGCTTGCCTTGTTACCTTTTCTAAGCGGAATGCTATTGGTTTTTCTGAAGAGTGAGAAATTAAAATACGTCGCACTAACTATAAGTCTATGCACCTTATTTTATTTTTTATATATTTTGATATCTTTTCAGGCTGACCAGGGAATTCAATATGCCTGCCAGTTTGAATGGATTCCGGGGTTTAAATCTTCGTTCCATATTGGTGTAGACAGCGGAAGCATTATTCCATTGTTATTAACACAAATCGTTATACCCTTAAGTATATTATTGGCATTTTTTAATACTCGGACATCAAGTTATTATGGATTGATATTAATGACACAAGGTGCGCTCAATGCTTTTTTCTGTGCACAAAATCCAATTACGTTTTATGTCTTTTTTGAATTAGCATTGATACCTATTTATTTTGTAGTATTGCTATGGGGTGGAGAAAATAGAAAAGCAGCTGTTTTTAAATTTTTTATTTATACGGTATTTGGAAGTTTTCTTTTATTAGCATCCATTTTAGCGTTTAACTTTTTTACAGGAAGTCAACTTTTAAATACTTGGAGTGATTTATATGGTTTGGAAACCCCACTCCAAATTCAGCACCTATTATTGATATCATTTTTTATTACTTTTGGAATTAAAGCACCTATATTTCCTTTTCACACATGGCAGGTCAATTTATATGAGCAAGCAGATCGACCCACTGTGATTATAATTGCAGCTGTATTATCCAAGATGGGTGCTTTTGGTTTGTATCGTTTTTCTGGATCAGTAAATGAATCATTATCCATTCTAGGCCCTTATTTAATGGGCATCTGTATAGTCGGAATACTATATGGAGCATTAATTGCATGGAAACAAAATATAATCCCTAGGTTATTAGCATATTCATCCCTTTCACATATGAGTCTGATCATGATGGGTGTTTTAAGTTATAACGTAAAGTCTATGCAAGGAGCCATGTACCAAATATTAATACATGGATTATCTGCTGCGGGTCTATTTGTTGTTGCAGATGTTTTAATTAGAAGAACTTTGAATTCCAACATAAATGCCAGCGAGGGAATGGCAAAGGTCAATCAAAAAATTGCCATTTATTTTTTTATTATTCTGCTCTCATCTATAGGTTTACCTTTAACAGCTGGATTCATCGGAGAGTTTTTTTTACTATCTGGTATTACAGAATATAACATGTGGATGGGTATCTTAGCTGGGACATCTATAATATTGGGGGCTGTTTATATGCTTTTATTTTATCAACGATCCATGTTCGGTAATTCTAGTGCGGTTACGGAACATCCTGTGGTTTTAGATATTAAGGAAGAATCTATTTTTATTATATTAATTGTATTGGTTTTCGTTTTTGGACTTTTTCCGCAATCTTGGTTAGCAATTTCTGATTTTGCAATAAGTCAATTTCCTAATGTTTCCAATTCAAAGTAAGATTTCAGTTTATGCTTGCTATTATCATATTAACTCTATCTGCTCTGGGAATTTTGTTTTTAGGTTTTGCCAAACAAAAATCACTAATACTCCCATTGGCAATACTCAGTTTATCAAGTGCCATTGCATGTATCTTTTTTAATGTTTCGCTTTGGAACAATTGGTTGCAAGACATGATGACATTAGTGGATATGCCAAAAGTTATGATCCTGTTGATGTTCTTTCTGGCTATTTGCATTTTACCATTTTTTAAGTATTTACAAGATCAAAACAACGAAGAATTGGCTGACTTTGCAGGACTTTTCCTTTTGTCCTTAATTGGGGCTATGATGATGGTTACTTACCGACATTTTATGATTTTATTTTTAGGTATTGAAATTTTATCTATATCTATGTATGTTATGGCTGGAGGAGATCGTAAAAATCAAATTTCTAATGAGGCCTCCTTAAAATATTTTATAATGGGAGCCTTTGCTAGTGCCATTTTATTTTTTGGAATAGCTTTATTTTACACATCAACAAATACATTGAATTTAATAAATCTTTCGTTTCTTCCATCTCCAATTTTTGAAATTAGTGTATTGATAATCATTGCGGGCTTGTCTTTTAAAATTGCGTTGGTTCCATTTCATTTTTGGGCTCCGGATGTTTATTATGGAACGCCGACAGTTTTTACAAGTATTATGGCTACCATTGTAAAAGTAGCCAGTTTTGGTGCGCTATACCGTTTTTTGGTTTTAACAAATGACTTTATGCCTAGTTGGGTAATTTGGCTTTTAAGTTTAATTGCTATTGCGTCTATTGTATTAGGGAATATCATGGCAATAAGTCAACAACATGTAAAAAAACTTTTGACGTATTCCGGGATTGTGCAATCTGGGTTTATTTTATTGGGATTTATCAATATTAATTCTGGAAATGATCATTCCTTAATGTATTATTTAATTGCTTACGCTTTGGCATCCGTAGTTTGTTTTTTGATTGTTCATTTTGTAGAAGTTCAAAGCGGCAATGATCATATTGATTCATTTAATGGGCTATTCAGGTCGAATCCCGTTTTGGGCGTTTTGATGACTGTATCCTTGATTTCATTAGCTGGAATACCTTTGACCGCAGGATTTATGGCTAAATTGTTTATTTTGAATCATGCTGCAAACATGGGGTTTATATCATTAGCTGTAATCAGTCTCATTTTAGCGGTTATTTCAATGTTCTATTATTTCAGGTTGATCAATGCGATCTATTCAAAAAGCGCAGACCAATCTTGGCAAATTCCTGTGCTTTATAGAGGCATTCTGATTTTGATTTGTGTAGCTATTTTGTTTGTTGGAATTCAACCCGCATTCATTCAATCTCTATTTTAGTTTTTATTTTGATGCAATTGGTTCATGGTGAGAACAGAATACGGCCATGCAATTATTAACATATTAAATATATTTTTAATGTTTACTCAATTGATATCATATTCATTGATAGTCTAATTGTGTATATTTGTGCTGTAATGCTTTTCGAAACTGTTGAAATATCACTCGTCGAACCAACTCCGAAGTCCTACACTGTGGCACTCTGGAAGGATCAGTTGATTGGTCAAAAAAAGATTTGGCCTAAATTAGCTCAAGTGATTCAGAACCATCGTTTTCCTCATTTTAGTCTAATTTGTGGAAGGCCAGGCAATGGACAATTGGTATTGGCTTTATCTTTAGCTCAAAGCTTACTTTGTAAATCAGATAACGCGCCATGCGGATCCTGTGAGGCCTGTTATAAATCAGCAGGGCTAATCCATCCAGATCTACATTTTTCTTTCCCGCTAATTGGTTCTGATAGCATATGCACGGATCATTATAATTTCTGGCGAAATGCAATTAAAAGTAATCCATTTTTAAATTTAAATCAATGGCTCTCGCATGTAGATCATAAAAATAAACAAGCCAATATAAGCGCAAAGGAATGTCGCAGTATTATTGAAAGATTGTATTTTAAACCTTTTGAATCCGACAGAAATGTTCTAATACTTTGGTTGCCTGAACTGTTGGGTAAAGAATCAAATATACTTTTAAAGATATTGGAAGAACCTCCTGGCCATAGCTATATTATTATGGTTACGGAGGATATGAATAATATACTGGCTACTGTGAAATCAAGAGCACAGCAGTTCTCCATGGAAACGCTTGAAATGGAAGATTTGGCTCAAAAAATTCAAGAGGTAACTGGTAAGACATATGATGAAGCCTTCCAATCTACGATTTCCAGCGAAGGAAATTTTTCAGAGGCCCTCCAACTTTCTTTATCCGGAGAACTACAAGGGCTTGAATTAATTAAACGTTTGTTTCAGAAAGCCTATTTAAGAGATGGCTTACAAATGTTGGAGTGGACGGAGGAATTTTCGCTTTTGTCCAGAGATGCTCAAAAACAATTTTTAGCTTTTTTTACTAAAATTTTGTCCTTGATTTTAAATGAACAATCCGGGATTTCAGACACTGAACAACACACAAATTCTATACTTGAATACGTATTGAAAATTTCTAAAACATTGCAATTGGACCAGGTAAAAAAAATAAATGATTTTATTGACGAATTGCACCTGGGAGTTTCACGTAATGCCAATGTCCGAATTTTGATGTTGAATTTTATTATTAAAATATCAGCTATATTACACAATAGATAAATCGATTATATAATGGGATGTACAAGTTGTAGCACAGGAAAAAATGGGAAACCGGGAGGATGCGGGAACAAGGGTCATTGTGAATCAGGGGGGTGCAATAAACTCAATACGTTTGATTGGCTTACGGCATTGGATATTGACGATCCAAGTTCTTATCTGTTTGCGGAAGTCAGTTTTAAGAATGGTGCTAGAAAAAGCTTTTTTAAAATTCCTGATCATTATAATTTCACTACGGGAGATATAGTCGTAGTAGACGCAGGAAATGGTGGTTATGACCTTGGACGTGTAAGTTTAATGGGCGATTTGGTGAAAATACAAATGAAACGCAAAAATTTTTCTGAAGATAGAATTTCATTTGATATTATTAGAAAAGCAAATCCACGTGATATAGAAAAATTGGATGAAGCTAGAAGAATGGAGCAACCCGCTTTAGTAAAAGCCAGGGTGATCTCCCGTAGTTTAGGCTTAGATATGAAAATCGGTGATGTTGAATACCAAGCAGATTTAAAAAAAGCAACCTTTTTTTATACGTCAGATGGCTGGGTAGATTTTCGGGAGTTGGTAAGAAGTTATGCAAAAGAGTTTAAGGTAAAAATAGAGATGCGACAAATTGGTGCTAGGCAAGAATCTGCTCGAATAGGCGGCATTGGTTCGTGTGGACGAGAATTATGTTGCTCTACCTGGTTGACAGATTTTAAATCGGTAAACACGACGGCTGCGCGTTACCAAAATATAGCCATTAATCAATCAAAATTATCAGGACAATGTGGTCGATTGAAATGTTGCCTGAATTATGAATTGGATATGTACGTGGATGAATTGGATAAATATCCTTCCAATGTAGAAGTGTTGAGAGCAAAACAGGGTGTAGCATCCCTGGTTAAAATTGATATTTTCAAAGGCTTATTATATTATCAGTATGAACCGGAGCGAGGAAGAAGCGTTGTAATGCCTTTAATGCCCGAAGAAGTCCGAAGGATAAAAGCGCTGAATGAAAAAGGTGAAATGCCACTTGAAATTGTAGCCGCCATTGAATCACAGCCAGAAGTAAAAAAAGAAGATGCTTATGTAGATGTTACTGGATTCATAGAGTTGCCTACAGAAAAGAAAAAGAAAAAGAAGAAAAATAAGTATAACAAAGAAAGAAATTTTGAAAACAGGCCAAGAATATCCAATGAAAATTCTTCAATAGAACCTTCTCCAGAACAAAAGAATCCAAGAGATCCAAAAAATAATCCTCCGCAAGGACAAAAGCCTTTTTATCAAAAACCAAAACACCAAAGGCCCTACAATAGACCGAATGATAGACCAAATGACAAATCTCCGGATAAAGAAAACAAAGAGTAACTTTTTATTTTGATAATATAAACAAGATCTTGTTTATATCCATTTAACTTGAGACATGAGTAAAGTTTTGGTGATAGGATCAGGCCCTGGTGGATACGTAGCCGCGATACGTGCGGCTCAATTGGGTATGGAAGTAACACTTGTTGAAAAGTATGCACAATTAGGAGGGACATGTTTGCATGTGGGTTGTATACCCAGTAAAGCATTATTGGATAGCAGCGAACATTTTTATAACGCTACACATCGTTTCGAACATCACGGTATTTTAGCTTCCGGAATTCAACTGGACTTTTCTAAAATGATGGCAAGAAAGAATCAGGTGATTTTACAAAATGCTAAAGGAATTGAATATCTCATGAAGAAAAATAAAATAAATTTTCTTCAAGGCCATGCTCGTTTTGTCGATTCCAATCATATAGAACTTATTGTTAAGGATCAAATTGCAGAATTAATAGCCTTTGACTATTGCATTATTGCCACTGGATCAAAACCCATGGTACCACCGAACTTTACCTATGACAAAAAGAGAGTCATCACTTCTACAGAAGTTTTGTCAATGCCGGAATTACCAAAGTCAATGATTATAGTTGGAGCAGGCGTCATTGGTGTGGAATTAGGATCTGTTTTTGCCAGACTTGGGACTCAAGTTGAAATTATTGAATACATGGATGGAATACTGCCCGGTATGGATCGGGATTGCGCTGCAGAGTTGTATAAGTCATTAGTTAGCCTTGGGATAAAATTTTCGTTTGGTCAGACAGTTGAAGAAGTAAAAACGCAAAAGAATAACATTATTTTAAAATTCCGCACTCGAAAAACCGATAAAAGCAGTTATAAAGAAAGCGATTATTGTTTAGTGGCTATAGGAAGAACTGCCTATATCGAAGGCTTACAAACCGAGCGAGTGAACATAAAGGTGGATGGGAAAGGCAAGATTCTTGTGGATGAAAAACTTTGTGCAAATAACTCCAATATTTACGCAATTGGCGATGTAATAGCTGGTCCAATGTTGGCCCATAAAGCAGAAGAAGAAGGAGTTTATGTAGCAGAATTACTAGCAAATCAAAAGCCACATATTAATTATGCATTAATTCCCAATGTTGTATATACGTGGCCTGAATTGGCTGGTGTTGGTTATACTGAAGAAGTTCTTACCGCTGAAAATAGACCCTATAAAACGGGAAAATTTCCTTTTAAGGCGTTAGGTAGAGCAAGGGCGAGCATGGATCTGGAAGGTCTTGTAAAAGTAATAACAGATTCACATACCGATGAATTATTAGGTGTTCATATTTGTGGTCCCAGGGCGGCAGATCTAATTATGGAAGCAGCAAGTTTATTAGAATTCAGAGCGTCTGCAGAGGACATGTCGCGAATTTCACATCCACACCCAACGTTTAGCGAAGCATTAAAAGAAGCTGCACTGGATGCTACAGGAAAAAGGGCTATTCATATTTAAATTCAATACATTAATTTTTAGATTGTAAATCATATATAGCGGCCTTTCCACTCTTGGCGAATGGGAAGCCAGGAAATGAATCCGATCAAAATATAATAGACAGTGTAAAAAATATTCATAATGGGTATCCACCAAAGGAGCGGTAGAATTTTAAAATTTCTACATGCATGGTATTGTATTAAGAAATCAAGAATCCATCGACTGAAGATGCATATCACCGAACTGTAGATTAGAATGGGAATTTTTACTACAAAACCTACAATTAAAGTTAGTATACAAACTACTCTAAATACCCAGATAAAAGAACTCAGCGCAATCAATGTAACATCTGAAAGATGTTTTACTTTCCCTGCCCATCTCAATCTTTGTTGAATAAACTCTGAAATTGTTTTAACGGATTGCGTTTCAACTATAGCTTCCTCCGATTTGATATAATGAATCGATTGAGGATATAATTTTTTTATTTTGTTTAATAAAAAAATATCATCCCCGGATGCGATATGCTGATTCGTATCATAAGCAGCAGACTCAATAAATGCAAGTTTTTCATAGGCCAGATTTGCCCCATTGCATAAATAATGGAGTTTACCTTTAATTCCTGCTGCATTAATCAGATTTGAAATGGCGAAATCTAGCGCTTGAAATTTTTCAATAAATGTGTGCGGAGTTTTTATTTTAACGGGTCCGCATATAATTTTAGGCGTATGCTTTTGGTAATAAAGAACCATGCTTTTCACCCAATCAACGCCAGGTAAACAATCTGCATCCGTGCATATTATAAGATCACCAGAAGCATGATTGACACCATAAGAAATAGCTTTTTTCTTTGATCCTTGAATGGTGGTCTTTTTAAAAACCCCTAATCGCATAAACTTAAATCTAGGATCGAGAATCTCTTCTAAAATATTTGGTGTATTATCTTCTGACTGATCATCTACTACAATGATTTCTAGGAGTTGTGCCGGATAGTTTTGTTTCAAACAATGTTCAATACAACTTTGAATGTGTTCTTCCTCATTTCTAGCTGGAATGACAATGCTTACTTTTGTATAACATTCCGTGGGTGACTCTGAAATAAATTTAGGAATTTTTTTCCAATGAAAGAGATAAAACAAGATCAAACAGACGTAAAGAAAAGCTAAAAAGAAAATTACTGACAGAATGATATTCACGTGTACTAATTATTCAAATAAATCATCATAGGCATCCTGCCTTTTTGATTTATGTAAATTATTCTGCGATTCAATTTTATTCTGTGACTTAGAATCATTGTCCACTATCTCATATGAAGTATAAATATCTTTGGTATCTTCTTTATAAACTTCGCGCTGAATTTTACCAAATTTTCTGTAGGCCCAAGCCTTGAATGCCAAACCAATTGTGACTAAAGGAAATCCAAACAATTGTATTAAGACATTTACCAAGCCACCTAATATATTCTTTTTGAAGCTTAAAGCTATTTTTTTAAGATGATCCCAAACTACATTAGGTTCCAGAACTAACGCAATGATTAGGAAAATAGGGGCGAGGTAAAAAAGAAATTTGTATAGCTGGAAAGAAATATAAAAAATGAAAACAATAAATAGGAGCAGAATGACTGACCCTAATAAGCGCTCTGTCAATGAACGGCCGGATGAAAAGCTATATGATCTCTGATAATTCATTTAATCATGCAAATTTATGAAAAAAACATATTAAAACAAAAGAATATATATTTTTTTAGTAAAATGTAGTTTCAATATTCTTCAGGTAAGTTTGGTGCAGTCTTGTATAGTAACCCTCTTCTTTGTGTAAAAGTTCAGTTTGGCTACCGAATTCTTTGGCTTCCCCTTTGTCCAGCACGAGTATTACATCAGCGTTTTGGATTGTAGAAAGTCTGTGTGCTATGGTGATGGAAGTTCTTCCATGAATTAATTTTTCAATGGTTTGTTGGATTAAAAACTCCGTCTCAGTATCGATGGATGATGTGGCTTCATCCAGTACTAAAATTTCTGGGTCAAAAACCATGGCTCTGACAAAAGATATTAATTGTCGTTGACCCATCGATAAATTGCTTCCGCGTTCTGAAAGGACATAATGGTAACCGCCTGGTAATTTTTCAATGTATTCATGCACACCAATATCTTTTGCGCATTCTTTTACCTGGATCAGGCTGATGGACGGATCTTTCAAACTAATATTCTCAAACACGGATCCTGAAAACAAAAAAACATCCTGTAGGACAAAACCAATTTTTTTTCTTAGCTGCTTTAGATCATAGGATTCAATATCTTTTCCTCCTATCAGGATATTTCCTGAGTTAAGTGTATATAATCTGTTAAGCAAACTGATAATGGTCGTTTTTCCTGAGCCTGTGCTTCCTACAATGGCTAATGATTTACCAGCAGGTAAAATAAACGAAAGGTTTTTAATAACCTCTGTATGTCCATTGTAAGAAAAACCTACATGGCGAAATTCAATATCGCCTTTTAAAGAGGATTTATCAGCTCCATGTTCATCTTTTTCATGTTCTTCTAGATCCAAAATTTTTAATATTCTACCTCCTGCCACCAAGCCCATTTGTAGGGTATTAAATTTATCGGCCAGCATCCGTACAGGCTGAAAAAGTCTTGTTAAAAACATAGGAAATGCTATCAATTGGCCTACTGTAACTTCCTGACTTATCACTCCTTGAGCACCCCACCAAACCATGAATCCTAAGGAGGCGGCTGAAATTATTTCAACTACAGGAAAAAATACGGCATAATAAAATATACCATCCAAATTTGCTTGCGTATAACTTTTATTTATTTTTTTAAATTTTTCTGAAGCCCATTTTTCTGCGGTAAAAATTTGGACTATTCTCATACCGCTAATATGCTCTTGCAAAAACCCATTCATTCTGGCGACTTCATTGCGAACCCTTTGAAAGGATGTTTTTACTTTTTCTTTAAAAATATAACTAGCGATTAATAGTAGAGGGAAGCTCACCAGGCAAATCAATGTTAATTTAACACTGGTCCAAAACATAGCAATCAAAATGGCTATCAGCCCTAATACATCCGCGATAATGGTAATTAAACCTTCTGAAAATACCGTATTCACACTTTCCAAATCATTTATAGTGCGTGTGGTGTTGGTCCCAACGGGTGTGCGATCAAAGTAACTTAATCGCAAAGACAAAATATGTGAGAATACTTTGTTTCGTAAATCCCTTATTACATTTTGGCCAAGGGTATTTGTCAAGAGGATAAAATAATATCGAAGTATGGTTGTTGAAAAAAGTACCAGGAGAAAAATTAGCGCCATTTTCTGCAAACCGGCTAAATCCTGACTTAAAATATGGTCATCAACCATTTTATTTGCCAGATATGGAGTCAGCGCATTTAGGGGTGCTAAAACAATAGCTAAGAAAGCAGAAGTCCAAAAGATAAATCGATAGGGTTTTGTATATTTTAGTAATTGAGCTAAAATCCGGGTATCTGGGATTAATTTATCTTTACTCAAATTTAATTTTATTTATGAATTTTAATGCCTGAATAAGTAATGCTTATAGATGTATAAAAGTTCGTGAATTTTCATTTTATAATAGGTAACCCGTTCTATAAAATGCCTTCATCTGCAAAACTATAATAATTTCTCTCACCAATTATTATATGATCTATCAAGGTAATGTCCAAATATGTTCCGGCTATTTTTATTTTATTGGTAAGTTCTATGTCTTGGGTGCTCGGTTTAATATTTCCAGATGGATGATTGTGAGATAGAACGATTCCTGTGGCTTGCAAATCAAGTGCTCTTCTAAAGACCATCCGCACATCTACCACAGTGCCAGAAATACCGCCGCTACTTATATTTTCATGATGTATCAATTTATTGGCACGGTTCAGAAATAATACCCAGAATTCTTCGTGTGCCAGGTTTTCTATTCGCGATTTTATCACAGCGTATGAATCTTTGCTGCAAGTGATCACGGGCTTTTCCAATGCTGCGCTATTTTGGGATCTTCTACCTAATTCAAGAGCCGCTTCTATATTTATTGCTTTGACTAATCCAATGCCTTTAAATTTTTTTAAATTTTCCAGGCTCATCTTTGACAACTCAAATAAATTATTATTACAGGAGTCTAATATCCGTTTGGAGAGTTCTACGGCACTCTCATTTTTACTTCCTGATCCGATCAATAGGGCCATTAATTCTGAATTACTTAGTGCGTGTTTTCCCTTACTTATTAATTTTTCTCT
Organism: Bacteroidota bacterium; assembly: GCA_030856215.1. Taxonomy (GTDB): domain Bacteria; phylum Bacteroidota; class Bacteroidia; order Chitinophagales; family Saprospiraceae; genus Vicinibacter. The sequence goes on along the minus strand of JALYPU010000171.1, from coordinate 53,805 downwards.
AGGGCGGTCATCTTCTGCCCAGGTTTTAATTGATGTGCTGGATTTGTAGGTGTGCTCATTCATATAGATTTATTTTAATGCGTGTTCTAAATCTTCAATTAAGTCCTCTACATCCTCAATGCCGATGCTCAATCGAATTAAAGAATCTGTAAGACCACTTTTGATCCGATCTTCTTTGGGCAGAGAGGCGTGTGTCATGGATGATGGATGGCCTATTAGAGATTCCACACCACCAAGGGATTCAGCACATGTAAACAATTTAGTTTTAGATAGAATTTTATTGGCTGCGGCGACTGTGCCCTCATTAAGATCAAACGAAATCATCCCTCCAAAATCTCTCATCTGTTTTTTAGCTATCTCATGACCGGGATGAGTAGTAAACCCGGGATATAAAACCCGACTTATAGCGGGATGCTTTTTAAGAAACTGAGCAATTTCGCGTGCATTATCACAGGCTCTTTGCACCCTGACATGTAGCGTTTTTATACCCCGCAATATCAAAAAACAATCCATAGGACCCGGAACTGCTCCGCTTGCATTTTGAATGAAATGTAATCGTGCTCCCAATGTTATTTCTTTACTAACAACTGCCCCATGAATTACATCGGAATGGCCGCCTAAATATTTTGTAGCAGAATGTAAAACTAAATCAGCACCCAGGTCCAATGGATTTTGTAAATACGGTGACGCAAAAGTATTGTCCACACAAACCAGTATATCTCTTTGGGCTGCTATTTTGCAAACCGCTTCGATGTCAACTAGCTGTAACAATGGATTAGTGGGAGTTTCAATCCAGATTAATTTGGTTTCTGGTCTAATTTGTTTGGCGAACTCTTCTGCGTTTTGCATGGGAACAAATCTGGATATAATTCCGAATTGCCCAAAAACACGAACTAATAAACGATAGGACCCCCCGTAAAGATCGTGAGTAGCTAAAATTTCATCGCCACTTTTAAAAAGTTTAACAATGGCATCCATAGCCGCTAATCCACTTCCAAAACAAATGGCGTCTGCTCCATTTTCAAGAGCGGCCAAGTTTTCTTCCAAGACGTTTCGCGTAGGATTTTGTGTGCGTGCATATTCAAATCCCTTATGATTCCCATGACCGTCTTGAGCATACGTGGAAGTCTGGTAAATTGGTGTCATCACAGCACCAGTGCTTGGGTCTGGGTGTATCCCTGCATGAATAAGTTTTGTAGCGAATTTCATTTTCTTACTTTATGGTACTATTTGGAAATTATCTAATTGAAGATGGATTATTCCAATCGCTATCCTTTCAATTTAGTATAAACATTCAAACTATTTTGATTTTGAAATTAAACATTTTCTTTAACTAATAATTTATCTACTCGCCTGCCATCCATATCGATAACTTCAATAGTCAGATTGTACCATCTAAAAGAATACCCTGTTTGGGGAATATTTTTAGCTTCTTGATACACGAGTCCACCTAATGTATTGATATTGTCTAATTCTTCATTGTCACTGATATCCAATTCAAAATAGCGAGAGAAATCTGCAAGTGGTATGGATCCATCTATCAGGTAACTGCCATCATTCCTGGGAACTATTTGCTCTTCTAAATGAAGCTGATCATCGATATTTCCAACGAGAGATTGAGCTAGATCATGCAGCGTCAGTACGCCACTTACATCCCCAAATTCATCGACAATCACTGCAAATTTATGATTAGTTTTTTGAAGTTCTTCCATTGCTTTGTAGGCCATCATGTTTTCAGGCAGAAAAAAAGCAGGATGTTGAATCAACTTGAGATTAATTATGTTTTTTTCCAAAACTTGTTTTAGAACATCTTTCAACTTTATCAAGCCCGTAATTTTATCTAAATTTCCATCGCACAGAGGGAAAAAGATATGAGATGATTTAATTAATAACTCTTTGATTTTTTCCTCAGAGTCATTGAGGTCTATCCACTCTATATCTTGCCGGGAAGTCATGAGCGAACTGATTTTGCGATCACTGAGATGGAATACATTTTCTACGATATCGTGCTCAATTTCTTCTAGTGCTCCCGATACGGTTCCTTCTTTTATTATCGCTTTAATTTCTTCCTGCGTAACTAAGCTATTCTCTGGTCTTTTAATGTTGAAAGTTTTCATTAATAAATCGGTGGTTAGCATTAAAAGCCATATAAATGGTGCAGTTAATCTGGATAAAAATTTCATGGGGGCTGAGACTAATTTTGCTATACGTTCGGGCATAATTAATCCAATCCTCTTTGGCAGAAGTTCACCTAATACTAATGAAAAAAATGTGATGAGTATAAGAGTAATGCTGAAACTGAGTGTCGTTACGTAATCTTTCAAAAAATCAATATGGATAAGCTGAGATTCAATTTGAGAAGCAATTTTGTCTCCGCCATAAATACCTGTCAACAAACCAATAAGCGTAATACCTATTTGAACGGTGGATAATAGTTTGCTTGGGTTATCTGAAAGTTCCAGAGCAATTTTGGCACCTTTGTCACCTTTCTTTGCAGCTTGCTCCAGGCGAGATCTTCTCGCAGAAACAATGGCGATTTCGGACATGGCAAAAAAACCATTTAATAAAATCAAAACAAATATTATTAAAAACTCCATTCAATATTTTAATTTGTTAAATTGGCATATAGCCTGAGTTTGTCCAGTAATTTTATAAAAAATAAATGATTTGATAGAGAAATCTAAGCTTAATTAAATATGGCATATCAAATATAGGAAGAAGTGGTTTGTGTTATTAATTCAAATTTACAATAAAAAAACAATCCAAATTAATTTAATCTCAATTCTTGTTTTCGTTTAAGGACTAGCTTGACAGACTGAATGACATTTTGTACGCTTAAGCCATATTTATCCAAAAGCTCCAAGGGTTTGCCACTCTCTCCAAAGCTGTCATTTACAGCGACATATTCCTGCGGACATAAATAATGGCGCACAATGCACTGAGCTATACTGTCTCCCAGGCCACCGTTTCGCTGGTGTTCCTCTGCGCTAACGGCACAACCTGTTTTGCGTAGTGACTGGATTATAGCTTCTTCATCCAGAGGCTTTATAGTATGGATATTAATTATTTCACAATCAATGCCTTCCTTTTCTAAAATGCGCACTGCTTCCAAACTTTGCCAAAGCAGGTGCCCCGTTGCAAAGATGGATACGTCTTTACCATTTTTAATTTTTAAGGCTTTTCCAATTTCAAATGATTGATTTTGTAAGAAAACTGGCCAATCTGGCCGACCAAATCGCAAATACACGGGACCCTTATATTTTGAAATGGCCATGGTTGCTGCTTTGGTTTGTGCATAATCAGCGGGATTAATAACCGTCATTCCAGGTAGCATTTTCATCAATCCTAAGTCTTCCAGTATTTGATGGGTAGCACCATCTTCGCCTAAAGTTACCCCTGCATGCGATGCACATATTTTGACATTTTTATCTGAATAAGCTACAGACTGTCGGATCTGGTCGTAAACGCGGCCAGTAGAAAAATTTGCAAAGGTACCAGTATAAGGTATCAGACCCACTGTGGCAAGACCAGCTGCTACACAAATCATATTGGCTTCTGCTATACCTGTTTGGATAAATCGTTCCGGAAATTCTTTTTCTAACAAGTCCATCTTCAGTGAACCGGCTAAATCGGCACATAAGCCAACAACAGATGGATTTTCTTTAGCAATAGCTAAAAGTCCATCGCCAAATCCATTTCGGGTAGCTTTTTTTTCGGTACTTTGATATACATCCCAATTGCTCATAATGAAAAATCACCAAGGGTTTCTGTTAATTGATTTAAAGCCGATTGCGTTTGTTCATCGTTGGGTGCCACACCATGCCATTTATGACTGCCCATCATAAAATCCACCCCAAAGCCCATGATTGTTTTCATCAATATAACAATGGGCTTTCCTTGATTTGTTTTAGCTTTTGCATCCGCTAAAGTTTGGACGACTTCTTCCATAACATTCCCATTCATATGCAAGACGTCCCAACCAAAGGCAGTCCATTTTGCGGTGAGATCGCCCAAGGACATTATTTTATCGGTAGGACCATCGATTTGTTGACCATTCCAATCAACCGTAACAATGAGTCGATCTAACTTTTTATGTGCGGCAAACATGGCTGCTTCCCAAATCTGTCCTTCTTGTAATTCACCATCTCCTGTAAGTGCATATACTATAGAAGAATCCTTTTTTATGCGCTTGCCAAAAGCGGCACCACACGCCACACTAAGGCCTTGCCCAAGGGATCCCGTAGCAACTCGAACTCCTGGAATATGTCCATGGGTAGCAGGATGACCCTGCAAGCGAGAATTGATTTGACGAAATGTTTTTAATTCAACAATATCAAAGAAACCGGCGCGAGCAAGCGTGCTATAATACACCGGAGATATATGTCCATTGGATAAAAAAAATAGGTCTTCACTATTTCCTTCCATATTAAATGGAAGTGTGTAGTTCATCTGATCAAAATAGAGCGCTGTAAAAAAATCTGCACAACCTAAGGAGCCTCCAGGGTGACCACTTTTCGCTAACCAGACCTGTCTTACGATGTCTCGGCGAATTTGAGTGGCTATGGAATTGAGTTCTGAAATTGGTTTCATAAGGCGGGGCAAAGTTATTTGATTCCAGTGTTATTTCTATTATGTTTGAAATTAAATTGACTTGGTAGAAATAAATAAAGCGTTTATTTTTACACCTTTTTAGTAGGTGCATTAATAAGTTTTTGTTCTTTAATTACCTAATTTATTTAACTTTAGTTAGGTATAATATTTCTTTTAATTTGAACTAAAGTTTATATATATTGTTTTAATATTAATTGTAACCTATTGATTACCTAGTATTTTATAATAAGTTAATAAAATTAATTCATTTTATTATCGTATAATTCAAAAAGTCGTATTTTTATCATCGTAAGTACCTTTAAAATCTTATTTTATAAATTAAAACAAAATTGTATGAAACAACTTTCTCAGATTTTTCTTGTCTTATTATTGGTTTTTGTAACCAATGTAAGTTTTGGTCAATATAAGTATTGGCTTGGTTTAGATTTGGGCTTTAATTCCACCACAATAGGAACAGCCGATGCGCAAACGTCTTTTCAATTCTCTCCTACAGTTGGTTACTGGTTTCAAGACAATTTGGGAGTAGGGGTCAGAATAGACTTTTCACAACCTCATGAGGATCATACCATTTTTGGGGCAACTCCATTTTTAAGATGGGGAAAGAGTGTTGGAGAAAGAGCTATGGTTTTAGCTGATCTAGGCGTGAATTTTAGTACGGATAAAGAAACCCTAGGAACTTCGGAGACTAAAATAACTTCCTTTGGAGTTGGAATTAGCCCGGGTATTCAGTACATGTTTGCTGATCGATGGTCTTTTATTGGACATTTTGGATTTTTGGGATTTTCTTCTTCCAAAACCGAAGTGGATGGTAATGCCATTGATGTTGCTGACAGGACAAACTTTGGTCTGAATCTTGGTCTGAGTTCAGTAGGACTTGGATTACAGTATCATTTCTAAAAATTAAAGATTATTTATTAAAACCCGCTGGAAGTTTTTTAGCGGGTTTTTTGTTTAAATCTAAGTCTCATTGAAGCTTTCTCAAGCTGTAACTTTTTCAATTTAGTAAATTAGCATCTATTTATAAAAAGAGAATTCTAAAATGAAACTTATTAAAAATTATATCGGGGGAGAATGGTTTGATGGCATTAATGGCGCCTGGTTGGATAATATTAATCCTGCAACCGGCGACCTCATTGGAAAAATTCCATATAGTGCGGAAAGTGATATTGCCAAAGCTGTAGAGGCGTCTAAAAGTGCATTCATAATGTGGGCTAAAACGACTGCGCAGGAGCGTTGTAACATTATGTTAAAAATTGCTGATGGAATAGATCAAAATTTAGAGGAACTAGCGCTGGCGGAAACGGAAGATACGGGCAAACCTTTATACATTTCAAAATCACTCGATATCCCAAGGGCTGCAGCAAATTTTAGATTTTTTGCAACGGCCGCTGTACAGTTTTCATCTGAAAGTCATGACATGCCGGGACTTGCGATTAATTATACCTTAAGACAACCTATTGGAATCGTAGGTTGTATTTCTCCCTGGAATCTTCCTTTATATTTGTTTACGTGGAAAATTGCTCCAGTCTTAGCAGCAGGAAATTGTGTGATTGCTAAGCCATCTGAAATGAGTCCGACGACAGCATTTCTTTTATCTAAAATTTGTCACAATGCCGGACTTCCTGCAGGGGTTTTGAATATTTTGCATGGCCTTGGCTCCACTTGTGGTGAAGCCATCATCAGGCACCCTGACATTAAAGCGATATCCTTCACCGGTGGCACCCAAACGGGGGCTAGAATCGCCTCCATTGCAGGGCCTATGTTTAAAAAATTAAGCTTAGAACTTGGAGGGAAAAATCCTTGCCTTGTTTTTGACGATTGTGATTACGAAGCCACACTTGCTGAAGTGATACGCTTGGCTTTCTCGAACCAGGGTCAAATATGTTTATGCGGATCCAGGATTTTGATTCATAAATCTATGTATGACGTTTTTAGGGATGATCTGGTGGATAGGGCAAATAAGCTGAAAGTGGGAGATCCATTACTTCACGATACAAGGATTGGAGCTGTGGTTTCGGCATCCCATCGTGATAAAATACTATCTTATATTGACCTGGCAAGGGAGGAAGGTGGGCATATATTGTGCGGGGGCGCTTCCTATAGTCCTACCGGTCGGTGCGAGAAAGGGTTTTTTATTACGCCAACTATAATTGAAGGACTAGGACCAGAGTGTCGCACCAACACAGAAGAAATATTTGGACCGGTCATTACTTTACAATCTTTTGAGACAGAAGAGGAAGCAGTGACTTTGGCAAATGCCAGTTCTTATGGATTGGCTTCTAGCTTGTGGACTGCAGATCTCAGCCGAGCTCACCGGATTTCACCCAAATTGAATACTGGAATTGTTTGGGTTAACTGTTGGCTCCTTCGGGATCTACGCACCCCATTTGGCGGGATGAATGATTCAGGGGTGGGGCGCGAAGGCGGCCTGGAAGCCATGCGTTTTTTTACTGAGGCAAAGAATATTTGCGTGAAGTATTCATAAAGTGCTCTTGTTTCTTAGTTAAAAATTTAAAAACCCTTTTTTCCATTAATTTTACACCGCATGAAAATCCTTTTCCATTTAGGTCGGTACGTATTGTGGTTAGGCCAAGTTTTTAAGAAACCGGAAAACTTCTCTATGTATTGGAAGGAGACTATAAGACAAATGACCAGTATTGGTATTGGGTCATTGATTATTGTCGCCTTGGTTTCTGTTTTCATTGGAGCGGTTACGGCCGTTCAGTTTGCCTACCAGATGCAGGATTCACTAATTCCATCGTATTATATTGGGTATATAGTTCGTGATATGACTATTATGGAATTAGCGCCTACTTTCACATGTATGGTCCTGGCTGGGAAGGTTGGATCAAGCCTTGCTGCTGAGATTGGAGGTATGCGACAAAAGGAGCATATCGATGCCATGGAAATCATGGGTGTGAACACTGCAGCATATCTGGTTCAGCCTAAAATTATTGCTGCATTAACCGTAATACCTATGCTGGTTTGTGTGGGAGCATTTGTAAGTATCATTGGAGGATATTTGGCTAGTGTGCCCACAGGATTGTATTCCAATGCAGACTATGTGCAAGGTTTGCGCTCATTTTTTGAACCCTATAATGTATGGATGATGTTGGTGAAAGCCTTCACCTTTGCATTTATCTTAACAACCGTATCAACTTATCAGGGTTATTTTGTTAAGGGAGGCAGTATTGAATTGGGGTTTGCTAGTACACAAGCAGTGGTTTATTCCAATATTCTTATTTTGCTTTCCGATTATGTAATTGCTATGCTGATGACTGGATGATTGTTGCAGAACATATTTTTAAAACCTTTGGGGACCAGGATGTACTCAATGATATTTCCTGTGAATTTGAACCCGGTAAAACTAATCTTATTATAGGTAGATCCGGAGCTGGAAAAACAGTGCTATTAAAAATTTTGGTAGGATTGATCACGCCCACCAGTGGTAAAGTATATTACGACGGAATCGATTTTTATTCTCTGGATAAACAACAATCCAGAGAACTTCGCATGCAAATTGGCATGTTATTCCAAGGATCCGCTTTATTTGATTTTATGAATTGTGAAGAAAATGTGCGCTTTCCACTAGATATGTTTACACATATGACTGGAAAGGAAAAACATAACAGGGTCAACTATTGTCTGGAACGAGTAGGTCTTGCAGGAAATAATAAAAAATTTCCTTCAGAGCTGTCGGGAGGTATGCAGAAACGTGTGGGCATTGCGCGCGCGATTGTTCTCAAACCAAAATATTTATTTTGTGATGAACCCAATTCTGGTTTAGATCCAAAGACATCTATCGTCATCGATGAATTGATTTCAGACATCACGGATGAAAATAATATTATCACAATTATCAATACGCACGATATGAACAGTGTTATGGAGATTGGCGAAAATATCATCTTACTACACGAAGGGAAGCTGGCCTGGACAGGCCACAAAGATGAAGTACTCGGTAGCAAAAATGAAACGTTACATGGATTTATTTTTGCCTCACCATTTTTGCAGCGACTTAGTAAGGCGGCGATAGAAAAGTGATAGTCCGTTGAGTTTACTTTTTCATATCCTTTTGTAATATAAATAACATGCCTGTTCTCTATCAAAATATTTCTGTGCTGCTTGTCGAATGTCTTCCTTGGTAATTTTCTTATAGTGTTCCAGTTCAGTATAAATCATATCGGGGTCTCCCAGCCATTCGCAATAGGAAAGATTTAAGGCCTGATTGATGACACCTAGCTGCGAAAATAAGTAGGCACTTTCATTTTTGTTCATATACTTTTGCCATTCATGATCTGAAATCAATTCTTGTTTCATGTTTTCTATAATTTCCCAAATGCCTTCCTCTGCTTGTTCCAATTGAATGCCATTGTTTATTTTTCCTTCTAGTACAATTAATCCAGGATCTGTAGTGGATGTCATGTAGCAATCTATTGATGAAAACCACATTTTTTCTTTTTTTAATTTGCTATACAAGAGCGAACTTTTTCCTTCGGCTAATACATCTGTCAAAAAATCCAGGGTATAAAAATCATGGTCTATTCTGCCTGCAGATCTAAATGCTATGTAAAGTGCGTCTTCTGGAATGGTAGCTTCCACTTGCGCCACTTTCTTATTTTGTGGAGACGTTTCCTGATCATATTTGTTTTTATTCGTATGTCCAGATGGAATAGATTCAAAATGTTTTTTAATCTGTTCCTCACAAGTCGAAGTATCGAATTGCCCACAAATAACTAAAATGCTATTGGATGGACTGTAATATGATTCATAAAATTCTTTTGCATCTTCAATCGTAAGAGTTTTAAGTTCATCCTGTGAAATTCCGATCACCGGCCACCGATAGGGGTGACGCTCATAGGCCATGGGCATAATTTTATGAGAAAACAAACCGTAGGGATTATTCAGATAATGCTCGCTGAATTCTTCGATAACAACTTGTTGTTGAATTTTAAAATCTTGTTTTTTTAATTTGAATCCATTCATTCGCCTTGCCTCCAGTTCAAGGATGAGTTCGATTTGATCAGCGGGTGCAACATTATAGTATTGTGTGGTGTCTGTGGTGGTAAATGCATTGCTTTCGCCACCGGCGTTTTGCATGATCTCATCAAAATCAATTCCACTTCCACAATTTGAGAACATGAGATGTTCAAATAAATGGGCCAGGCCGGTTTTTCCTTCTTGCTCATCTCTGGATCCCACCCGATACAATACACTTACGGCAACCATTTTTGAACTCGAATCGGGCAGCATCAATACGGTCAATCCATTTTTTAAAATAAATCTAGTATATAATTGCATGGTGGATTTACTTTTCATTTTATATTTATTCTGTATTCAGATTGGGTTCCAAATAATTCTCAAGCTTATATTTGTTTTTCGTGCAACCAATGTATACGAACTATTTCTTCCAGTTCTTCACTCAAACTTTTAGATACGGGACATGCTTTTGCAGCATTTTCGAGTATGGTTTTTTGTTTTGAATTGTATACTCTATGCGGCATATAAATATCAATTTCGATTCGTGCTATTCTCCTTGGATTTTCGGCCATAATTTTTAAAACGTCCGCTTGTGTTCCTTCCATATTAATTTGGTGCGTTTGAGCAGCAATACCCATGATGGTAATCATACAGCAGGCCAAAGAAGTAGACGCAAGATCTGTGGGAGAAAACGCCTCCCCTTTTCCATGATTATCTATCGGTGCATCGATCGTAATTTTTTGCCCGCTTTTGAGATGAACGGCTTCACTACGGAGTCCGCCTAGGTAAGTTACTTTTGCAGTTTTCATTTTAATTAATTAAAAAGTTCCCATCTATTTAAGATAGTTTGAGAGAAAATCTATTGAGATAATCTATACCAATAATTTTTTAGCACAAATACAATAATTAAAGTGGGAAGTACTCACAAATATTCTTTTTGAAAAGAAAAGAATCAATGTGAGATTATTCCTCTTCCTTGGTTTTCGCCTTGGTTGGATCTTCTCTTTCATATGCTTTAAGAATTTCCTTGACCAATCGATGTCGTACCACATCATCCCGAGTTAAATAAACTGTTTGAATGCCTTCAATGTTTTGGAGACGGTACGTAGCATCTTTTAGTCCGGATTTTTGGCTGTATGGAAGGTCTATCTGAGTGAGATCTCCGGTGATGATCGCTTTAGCACTTGGACCCAAACGTGTCAAAAACATTTTTAACTGGAGCATGGTACAATTTTGAGCCTCATCCAATATTATAAAAGCGTGATCCAATGTCCGGCCCCTCATAAATGCTAAGGGAGCAATTTCTATGACCCGACTCTCCATAAATTGGTTCAATCTTTCAGCAGGAATCATATCATCCAGAGCGTCATAAAGGGGTCGCAAATAGGGATCTATTTTTTCTTTGAGGTCTCCTGGCAAAAAGCCAAGGGATTCACCTGCCTCAACGGCGGGTCGCGTTAAAATAATTTTTTTGACTTCTTTGTTTTTCAACGCTCTCACAGCAAGCGCCACTGCAGTGTAAGTTTTACCGGTTCCTGCCGGGCCGATAGCAAATATTATATCATTTTTTTCAGTCGTCTCAACGAGTAATAATTGATTTTTAGTTTTAGCATATATGACCTTCCCATCTCTTCCGTGAAGGAGTACGGGCTTTCCTTCAGATTGCATAACTCGGTGAGCGAATGGGTTTTCCCCGTGCAGAAGATCTTCCACCATTTGGATGGGAAGCTCTTTATTTTCTTTCAGCAAGCGCACCATCAATTCCAATTTATCTTTTGCAGATTGGGTGTCTTTCTTTTGACCGGATATTTTGACTTGGCTGCCGCGGGAAGTTATGGTTAGCTCGGGATAGGCTTTTCGAAGTAAATTTATTTTAGAATTGTTTTCGCCGTATAAGGCTACTGGATCGACGTTTTCAACAGTGAGAATAATTTCGCTTTGTGACAAATGCTTAATTTATAAAGTGAAAGAATAATATTCCTGAATTCATTTAGTGGCTGCTTGGAGAAAATTGTCAAAATGCATACCATGCAAAAATAACAAAAGTGTCCATTGATTATCTACTTAAACGATTAAGCTATCATGAATATTGAAATCTAGTAATTATTAATATAACCCTCCCGACCATTATTCAAACCTAACCAGGCCCTACTAGACGGAAGCTAAGGACTATTTTTTGGTGACTCGAATAGAAACTCGCCTGTTTAATTCTCTGCCTTCTTCAGTTTCGTTACTTGCTACTGGCTGTTCTTGGCCATAACCCTCGGAAGTCATTCGGGATGGATCGACGCCAAATGAAGTTAAAGCAGCCAAAACAGATTTGGCTCGAGCAGAAGATAGATTTTTATTTTGTATAGCGTCGCCTGCATTGTCGGTATAACCTCCAATTTTAATATGAACATTCGGATAAGCAATTAGAATTTGGGCAATATTCTTAATTTGGTCCATGGACACTGGATTTAATGACGCACTGCCTGATTCAAATAGTATTCGGTCAAAATTAAACCATGTGGATTTATCAACCATTTTTTTTGCATCCTGGATAAAGGTTATTAATGCTTTTTCAATACCATTTTCCGGAATTTGTATTTCCTTACCTCCCGGCAACGTATTTTTTACCAATTTTCCTAAAGCCAACCATTTGGTCTTTATCGTCGAATCCAAACTTGACATAGCTTGTGTAGCTGAATTGGCGGCAGAATTAGCGACATCAGCGGCTTTTAATGCAGCTGAATCTACGGCTGCTGAGGCGTCCTGGATAGTTTGCTCAATTTTATGGACCATTTTTGGTTGCTGACAAGTCTTCATGATGGTCCACAAAAGTCCAATAGCAGCTAATAAACCCAACAACCATAACCACCAATTCTGACCATCCTGGTATTCATCATAGGCATAAACAGAAGGGGCCTTTTCTAAACGAACTTCACTGGAGAAACCAAATTGAGGTATCATGCTTACAGGTAAGGCTTCTATAATTTCTTTTTTGAATCCACCTAACCACATACTTAACCCACTAACTCCAAAATTTTCATTTTGAACTTTTTTCTTTAAAAAAGCCATCACGATCGGTGTTATCAAACTAAAAATTTTGGAACCGCTTTGGATTTGTTGCAACCCTGAAAAAGTAACCAATGAATCAGCAAGCTCCGTTTTTTGACCAGCAAAAAGTTCTGTGGTGAATCGTTCATGAATACTTACTTCTGGAATGGACTGATTTACTTCATTCAATACATCGGAAGGCATGGCTAATACTGCAGTTTTAACGTCCCTATGAAGAATCATGTCCCATAGGAAATTCATAGTTTTTGGATCCTTTCCCACTTTAACCAGGTTGCCCAGTATAATAGGTACCGCCAGAGCAAAAGCGCGTTGTGTACTTTCTTTAGATTCTAGTAATAACTGTGCAGCTTTGGATATTAAATCTTCACTTACATGTTCATTAACCTGCTCAATCAAATTCATATGTTATATTAATAATTTTATAAAGTAATCTCTAAGCCATGCAAAGGTAGCGTGAACCCCACTTTATTTTGGTCAATACCTTGTTAAGGCTATTTTAATTGAGTCATAGCAGGCTATCTTTAATAAATTTTTAAGGATGGAATTACATAACGAGCTGGAAAACTTAAAATACCCTGTCGGGAAATGGTCCAAATCTGAACATTATAGTCATGCTGACATACAGGATTCTATTCACGACATCGAAACATTACCTTCTCAGTTAATCCAGCTTGTCCAAGACCTATCCGAAGAACAAATCCAGAAACGATATCGACCCGATGGGTGGACTATTCGCCAAGTAATTCATCATCTTCCCGATAGTCATATGAATGCCTATATTAGGCATAAGTTGGCTGTGACTGAATTAACGCCTAAGATTACACCTTACAAAGAATCATTATGGGCAGATATGGCGGATGTTCAATTATCAATTCAAATTTCACTCCAATTATTAGACAGCTTACATCAACGATGGGTAATTTTTTTAAAGTCATTAGGAGATGATGAGCTGGTTAAAGACTTTTATCATCCAGAACATAAAAGAAAGATATCATTGAAAGAGTCACTTAGTATGTATGCCTGGCATTCCAGACATCATTTATCTCATGTAAAAAACGCAATTGCACAACCATACGGTGATTGAATTAATTCCGCTAGAATTAATAAGTTGATTCACAATTAAGCTTTCTATTTCTAGGTTGCATGTAATTCAGAGCGATGCTATAACAAACATTTAACGCAGGCTTGTTAATTATCTCCATTAAATATCTTTATTTTTACCTACTATAAATATTGGAATATGAAACGCTCGGAGTTTTTAACAATTTGGCAGGATAAGCGTATGGAAGGTGGACCCGCACCTATAAATTCCCTCAATCCTTATGTAGGTCCATGGACATCGACACAAGCCATACATTTACTGAAACGATTGACTTTTGGTGTAAAAAAAGCAGACGTTGACACACTACTTTCAAAATCTATGTCGCAGGCCGTAGATAGTTTATTGGTTTTAGACAACACACCAGCGCCTCCATTAAATATATACAGTACCCCGCAAATTCCAGATCCTGACGTACCCTTTGGTCAAACTTTTGTGAATGCGCCGATAAATGCAAATCTTCCACCCCAATATTATCAAGCTAGAACAGATTCTTTAAAAGCATGGTGGACTGGAAATATGGTCAACCAAAAATTAAATATCACTGAAAAATTGACGCTTTTTTGGCACAATCATTTTGCAGTAGAAGCAGATCAAGTGCAGATTGCTCAGGCCTTGCATCAATATTATAAATTGTTGCGAGAAAATTGTTTGGGTAATTTTAAAGCACTGACCAAATTAATCACACTAAATCCTGCTATGTTGCGATATTTAAATGGATATCTCAATAGTAAAGAGGCTGCTGATGAAAATTATGCACGAGAATTACAAGAGTTATTTACAGTAGGGAAGGGACCAGATTCGAAATATACAGAAGATGACGTAAAAGCTGCAGCTAAAATTTTAACAGGCATTACGATCAATATTACGGTGATGCCATTGACCTATTTCTTTAATTTTTTCGCTCATGATACCACTACCAAGCGTTTCTCATCATTCTATGGTAATAAAGTCATCGCAGGACGTCCATTTGCACAGGGAGAACTAGAATTGGATGATCTATTGACAATGTTGTTTGATAACACAGAAACAGCAAGGCACATTTGCAGAAAACTATATCGATTTTTTGTCTACTATGAAATCTCCGAAGATGTAGAACAAAATATTATACGACCACTCGCAGTGGAATTGCGCAATAATAATTTTAATATTAAACCAGTATTGGAGACCTTATTTAAGTCTCAACATTTTTATGATTACGCCAATTTAGCTTGTGTTATCAAAAGTCCGCTGGATTATTCGGTTGGCTTATGCAAAGAATTCGGTATTCAATTTCCAAACAGCAGTAATTTATTAAATCAATATTTAGGTTGGGGGATTGTGACCTCACTGGCAGCTTATCAAGGTTTAAATATTGGAGATCCTTTAGTGGTATCAGGCTGGCAAGCGTGGTATCAGCAACCACAGTATCATGAAATATGGATCAATGCAGATACCTTAGCCAGCAAGAACAGTACAGCAGATAAAATAACTTCTTCAGCAGGTGTGACCTTGAATGGAGTTACCATAAAAATTGATCCGACTATTTTTGCCAGTCAACTTGATAAACCTGAATCTGCAGCCGATCATGTGAAAGAAGCCGTTCAATTATTATACAATTTTAATTTATCAGATAGCTCATTATTGTATTTAAAAGATTTTCTTATTTCGGGTTATCCAAATGATTCCTATTGGACAGAGGCCTGGATTCAATACAAAGCAGATCCTACAAATCCCATATTAAAAAATGCTGTTGCCATACGCTTAAACGCATTGTATCGAGAAATGATTCGTCAAGCCGAATACCATCTTTCATAAACTAATAATTCATTCATGATGAAACGCAGAAAGTTCTTACAAAGCGCAGCGACCGGAGTAGTAGTTCCTAGTATTTTAAATGGCTTGCCCATTCATGCGTACAGTAATAATGATTGGTTGAATACATTGGTTAATCCTTCCGTTGACACAGATCATGTATTAGTATTAATTTATTTGGGAGGTGGAAATGATGGATTGAATACAGTCGTTCCATTAGATCAATTAACAGCGTTGGCAAATGCCAGACCAAATGTAAAATTAGATCCCAGTTTATTATTAAAATTAAATGGTGCCAATAATGTAGGTCTTCATCCTTCTATGCAAGGATTTCAAAATTTATTCAATGAAAAAAAGTTGAATATTGTACAATCTGTCGGATATCCAGTGCCGGATTTTTCGCATTTTCGTTCAACGGATATCTGGGCAAGTGGTTCTGATACCTTTGAAGTTTTAGATTCTGGTTGGCTGGGCAGGTATTTAAATCAGGAATATCCAGGGTTTCCTTTGGACTATCCCAATACAGTGAATCCAGATCCTCTAGCTGTTCAAATAGGTGCCAATCTCCCATTATTATTCCAAGGACCAAATGCGCAAATGTCTATGAATGTATCTAATCCGGATATTTTCAATCAGTGGCCTACCGGATTAAATGATCCTGCTCCCAATTCTTTCAGGGGAAAAGAATTGTCCTATATCCGAACGATTAGTCGTCAGTCCAAAACGTATGCGGATAAATTAGTACAAGCTTATTACAGAGGAACCAATGTTGGCAATTATCCAACTGGGAACTACTTAGCAGACATCCTTAAAGTTATCGCCAGGGTAATAAAAGGCGGAATGAAAACAAGGTTATATCTGGTTAGTTTATATGGCTTTGACACGCACGCAGAACAATTGAATGTACATTCAACGCTTCTGAATTACTTGTCCCAGGGAGTGTTTGCGTTTCAAAAAGATTTGGAAGCTATGTCAATAGACGAACGAGTGTTAGGAATGACATTTTCTGAATTTGGCAGGCGGATTAAAGACAACGCCAGCTTGGGAACGGATCACGGAGCGGGAGCGCCATTATTTGTTTTTGGCTCTAAAGTTCAATCCGGCGTTATTGGAAGTAATCCGTTTATTCCCGCTGTGGTAACAGAAAATGATAATGTACCCATGCAATATGATTTTAGGTCCGTGTACTCGACTATTTTGAAAGATTGGTTTTGTGTGAATAACCAAAATGCAAAAGATATTTTGTTAAAGGATTACCCGACACTGCCTTTAATCAAGAATGAATGTTCGACTACTTCTGTCGATGATTATCATCAAAAACAAGCATCTTTAAAATTATCTGTTTCTCCAAATCCGGTGACACAACGCGCGACAATTGCAATTGAAGTAGAAGAAGGCCAAAGTGTCCTCCAGCTTTTTGATCCCTTAGGAAGATTTATAAAAATTATTTACCGTGGAAAATTATCTGCGGGTGCTCATCAACTATCTTTTGAAAATGAAAATTATGCACCTGGTAATTATACGATCAGACTGCAAAATGGTCAGTCGCAGAAGTTGATTGGAATTCAGATTTTGAACTAATCCCAACACAATTTCAACTATATTTTCATAAAGAAATTCACAAAATATAGTCTATTTATTCTTACCGTATAATAGTAAACGATCCTTTGGATTTACACACTTCACCATATCGATCCAATAACTCCATATAATAAAGGTACGTGTCCATTGGAGCAGGAACGCCTTTAAAATTTGTATCCCAGGCTTCCGTTATATTATTAGTTTCAAATACTTTTTGACCCCAACGGTTAAATATGGCCAACGTAAAATTCACCACATCTCCTTTCACTGGAACGTATGCCAAAAATACTCTGTTTTCTGTGATATCGCTTCCTGGCATGACCGCATTTGGGAAATCAACTTGAGGACAACAATTTATTTCATCTCCTTTCACTTGTTGTTTGGTGTTTCTTCCGCAATAATCGATATCGATAGTCACTTGCTCAAATGGAATTCTACGCATCACGCTATTACTGTCCTGACCATTAATTTTAATTTTAAGATATGGACTCATGGCAGGAGGGCTTCCGAGATTTGGGCCAATTATAATCAGACTATCGCGACATCCCATGACTGGGGCAGCTCCTTCCATTAGGGTGTATTTTTCGCAAAGGCGTTTTAATGTAAAGGTGCTGTCTTTGGGTTGTATGGAAGATACGATACTTTGAATCGAAATATCTATCAAGATTCTTTTGAGGGTATCAAATTTGGTGACAAAACGGTCGAATTTAATTTTAGATTCGAAAGTATCATTACATGAAAACGTTAAAAACCTATCCGTTTTGGCAATTACATATTTTTGACTATCGGGAACAATGGCTGCAACGATATAATTTTTTTCCATATTCTGTCCGCAAAACGAATATTGAATGCCAACATCTTTTGGATCGCTGAAGCTTAAAATCTTTGTAGTGATATAAGTAAGTCCTCTGTCAAAAACGGATATTCCTATATTATTATTCAGAGCACTTGGTGCAGTATTGGAATGAATGAGTGAATAAAAATCATTTCTAAAAACAATTTTATCAAACTCTTTTTGTCTTAAAATTTGGATTCCTTCGGAATTACCTAGGTAGTTTGAAAAGAAATCAAATTTGAACAACTGGGTGGAAATTTGACCTAACGTATCTATTGAAACTGCAGAACACACGAACCCATTATTATCTCTAAGAATAGATCGGACACCCTGTGTAGACCTGATTTTATAAGCGTAATTGACAGTGCCGGCAGTATTAAATTGCAATATGGTTCCCGACATTAGTGCCAACAAATATCGGTCATCCGCAAAATGGATGATTTCTTGCACAAAGTCAAGGCTGTCTATTTTTTTTATCCATCGTGTTGAAAAATTCTGATCTGTATGCACCAATGCTACTTCGTAATCGGTGTTATTTGCTGAAATATTCACTGCTAACATTCGGTCATTACTAAAAGCGGCTAATGTAGGTCGACGATAATCAGTTACCCCATCGAAAGAAATAATTTTTGGTAAGCTTGCGGCGCCCAACGTATCCACACTCAAACAAAATATTCCTTTATTCTTGCCAGAAGTCACACAACTAATTAATGCACTTTCATTAAAAACAATAAAATGAACTTGAGAAAAAAACTGACTGTCTACTTTGAATTGTTTTGTCCATCTTAAATTCCCGCAATATTCAAAACGATTAACCAGCACCGCAGAATCAATAGTAGTGCTAACGGTGTACCATCCCCCTTCACTAGTGGCCTGGGTTTCTATTTCTAAGGCTTTGGAACTATCTTTTGTATCGATGAATAATAGCGGTTGAGAAAAGCCGTGGATTGTACTGAAAAGGAATACTATTAAGAAATATAAAATGTTTTTCATGTTAAAAATTCAATTTGCATTTGAATTCAAAGGTAAGTCAAGTGAATTTAAAAGAAAGGTAATTTTTCCTATGGAAAGAGGGTAAAATCCAGCAATAAAAGTTTTTCAGATTTTAGGTATCTTTGGCTTTAATACTATATAATAATTTAGGAATCAAAAAATTATGTACAAGATTTTTATAATATATATTAATATTTTTATTTTTTATAGCGTTTGTTCTGGGCAGGGAACGGCCCATTTATCACTTATGTCCCATGTTTCTCCTGGAGAACATAGTTCCAGTATCTGGGGATGGACAGACAAGCAAGGCAACGAATATGCCATTCTTGGCACCTTCAGTGGTGTTAGGATTTACTCCTTAACGGATCCAACCCAGCCTAAAGAAATTGCGCACATATTTACGTCTGAGTCATCCTGGAGAGAATTAAAAAGTTTTGGAGACTATATTTATGTAGTGACAGAAGCTAATGATGGTTTGTTGATAATCAATATGACACAAGCCCCGGATAGCATCACGTACCATTTCAAAAAGAAGTATTTTAACATTGACAGTACGAAGGAAATTGAAATTCTAAGAACGCATACTATATATATTGATGAGCTGGGGTTTATTTATTTGGCAGGTAGTGGACCAGTGGGTGGGGGTTGTAATATTTTATCTTCCAAAGATACTCCGGAAGATCCTGTATTTATTCTTTCAATGAATGACGATTATTTTCATGAAGTTCATGTAAAAGGAGACGTAATGTATGCAGCTGAATTATTCAATGGGCTGATCAGTTTTTGGGATATCAGCGACCGCGCTGCGCCAAAACGAATTTCTGATGTGCCTACGGGTAGTTCATTTACTCATGCAGTTTGGCTGGAGGACGAAAGACCGATTTTATATTCTGCAGATGAGGTTAACGGCGCTGTCATGGAGACTTGGAATGTTGCAGATTTGTCTCAGGTGGTCAGAACCTCCACATTCAGAGTCCGGAATCCTCAAGATCCCTTTTCAATACCTCACAATGTGTTCCACAAAGGGCGAAATTTATTTATTTCCTGGTATACCGAGGGAGTTAGGGTTTTAGATACCAAATATCCTGATAACTTGATAGAGGTTGGATACTATGACACGTACTTAGAAAAACTCACAGGCTTTCACGGTTGTTGGAGTATCTATCCTTATTTTGCGTCCGGTTTAATAATTGCCTCCGATATTGAAGGTGGTTTATTCGTATTTAGGTTTGATCAAAACCTTCCCTCATACCTTCATATTAATCTTACAAATCAACAAGATCATAGCTCGATTCCAAAAGCGAATATTCAGTTAAACGCGTCTACGGATACCGTCGATTCTCAGACCAATCTGGCAGGACTTTCTAAGACTGGTTTCCCCGAAGAGGGTTTGGTCAACATTCATATAACTAAACCTGGGTTCTACAAGCTCGATACGAGTTTATTCCTAATCAGAGATTCGATTATAGATGCACATTTTGAAATGACACCATTAGAGCGCTATGATTTGAGCTTTATAATTATGGATGAACTTGGCATGCCTATAGAAAACGCGCAGCTAAGATTATGGAATGATGAAAATGATTATTTAGGAACAAGTGATTCGACTGGCTATATTTTTTTTAAAAATATTTATAAAAATACTTGGAGCTATGCAGCAGGAAAATGGTCCTACTTACACATTGGGAAAGAAGATTATAAACTTCTGAAAAACGATACTATACCATTGGAATTACCGAATGGATACCAAGATGATTTTATTTTTGATTTGGGATGGACTCAACAAACATCGGATTCACTAGTACGATGGAAGCGTTCTGATTTTAGTGAATTTTTACTTCCCTTTTCTAATTACCCTTCCAAAGACATACCCGGCGATATCGGATCAGATTGTTATTACACCAATAATTTTGATTTAATTGAAGATGCATATAAGTTACACGGTGACCTGTATTTAAAATCACCTATGATGGATCTTTCAAATTATAATGTAGTACAGTTAAGTTATTATGCATGGGCATATGGAGGTGGAAATGGCGCTATAAAAGAAACGTACTTACAATATCCCAATGAAATAGTTCCTTTGGAACAAGTCGGTGTCAATTTCAATGGTGTTTTTAATCCGCAGTCAACTTTTGCGATTGATCTTACTTCAAAACGAAAAGATAGCATTCAATTTGTGGTTCATTTATTTAATCATCCAGATTCCATCTCACAAGGAACCTCACTGCGAGCCGCACTCGATGCTTTCTTAGTGAAAGGATTAATATTAAATACTCAATCCAAAATTGGCCCCACCAATACCTTGAATATTTATCCGAATCCAGCTGCGGATTATCTGGTTATCAGCAATGCTTCAGATCAGGATAAACGAATAGAAATTTATTCGATTGTGGGTGTTTTATTGGATCAATTTACGTTATTGGCACATGAAAAACGAAACTGGACTTTTACCAAAGAAACTGATGGGTTATTATTGATATTGGATAAAACGAATTCTTTATCATTCAAAATTTTCGCCAAGTAAAAGGCAAAAGCCTAAATTTATAAACCCAAAACAAACATTCATTGTTAGTAAGTAGAGATGGCTGATTCCCATTTTACCATGTACTTACCCAATTGTTTTTATCTAAAATAACCATTCATGAAATTCCGGATTGAAAAAGATACCATGGGCGAAGTTCAAGTACCCTTCGACGTTTACTGGGGGGCACAAACCCAACGTTCCATTGATAATTTTAGAATAGCCCAGGATACGAATAAAATGCCTCTTGAAATCATCTATGCATTTGCCTATTTAAAAAAGGCGGCGGCCTTAACGAATCGCGATGCAGGAATTTTGTCGGAAGATACCTGTCAGTGGATAGTAACGGTTTGCGATGAAATTTTAGAAGGGACACTGAATGACCAGTTTCCATTAGTTGTTTGGCAAACCGGATCTGGTACACAATCCAACATGAATGTTAACGAAGTCATTGCTAATAGGGCGCATGTTCTGAATGGCGGTGACTTATCTGATTCAAAAAAACTCATTCATCCAAATGACGATGTAAATAAATCCCAATCTTCCAATGATACTTTTCCCACGGCCATGCATATAGCAGCTTATAAAATGCTGATTGAAAAAACCCTGCCCGGAATAAAAATATTACGAGATACCCTACATCAAAAATCAACATCTTTTTGGCATATTGTAAAAATTGGTCGCACCCATTTGATGGATGCTACACCGTTAACGCTTGGACAAGAACTTTCAGGATATGTTTCACAGTTGAGTCACGGAATAAAAGCCGTGGAAAATACCTTGGCACATTTATCCGAACTTGCGTTAGGTGGCACCGCCGTCGGAACGGGCATTAATACACCAGATGCATATTCTGAAAATGTAGCGAATCATATTGCCGACCTAACAAAACTTCCATTTAGAACCGCTGAAAATAAGTTTGAAGCTCTCGCTGCGCACGATGCTATCGTAGAATCACATGGTGCGCTAAAAACGGTGGCCTGTTCTCTTATGAAAATTGGCAATGATATCCGCTTATTATCTTCCGGACCACGTTGCGGAATTGGAGAAATTTTTATACCAGACAATGAGCCGGGTTCTTCTATCATGCCAGGAAAAGTTAATCCGACGCAATGTGAAGCAATGACTATGGTAGCCGCACAAGTGTTAGGCAATGATGTCGCAATTAATATTGGCGGATCGAATGGACATTTTGAGTTAAATGTATTTAAGCCAATGATGATTTACAATTTTTTACACAGTGCAAGATTAATCGCAGATGTTTGCGTATCCTTTAATGATAAATGCGCTGTCGGTATTGAACCCATTCGCGAAAATATTCAATCCAATCTAGACAATTCATTAATGTTGGTTACCGCATTGAATAATAAAATAGGTTATTATAAGGCCGCCGAAATAGCGCAAACAGCGCATAAATCTGGTAAGACTTTAAAACAAACAGCATTAGACCTTGGATATCTTTCGGAAGAACAGTTTGACGAATGGGTAAGGCCTGAGGACATGGTTGGAAATTTGAATTCCAGAAATTGATGCACGATTTGAATTATATTTCTCTTAGACCAAAAGAAATCAATACTCCGGTTGAAGTAACCTTACCTTCTTCCAAAAGTATTTCTAATCGGGTATTGATCATACGGGCATTATGTGCCGAAAAATTTCCAATCCGAAATTTATCGCATGCTAAGGATACTCAGGATTTGATTCGATGTCTTGAGTCGGAAAGTCAGGAATTATATGTCGGAGATGGAGGAACCACCCTGCGATTTTTACTGGCTTATTTTTTAATTACCCGGAAGTTAAAATTAATTACCGCTTCGGATTCTTTGACCTCCAGACCTTTAAAAGTTTTGTTGGAATTGCTGGAACAATTAGGAGCGGAATTTGAATATATAAAGGAAAAATATTCTTTACCTCTAAGACTGAAATCAATTCAGATACATGATGTAGATATTTTGAATTTGGATAACAGCATCAGCAGTCAGTATTGCTCTTCGATCATGTTAATCGCTCCTTACTTAAATCATGCTATAAAACTTCGGATCTTGGATAAGGCTGTTTCCAATTCGTATGTTACCTTGACTACAAAATTAATGCAACATTTTGGAATCTCCGCGGAGTATGTGGATACTGCATGGCATATTCCTTTAGGAACGTATAAATCTAAATCGTTTGAAGTGGAAGCCGATTGGAGTGCAGCTTCTTTTTTCTATTCAGCCGCAGCACTATCTTCAAATATTAAAATCCATATAAAGGACTTGATTCCCTCTGATTTGCAGGCTGATCAAAAAATTACAGACATTATCAAACATTGGGGTGTATCGACAAACTATATAAATAATACAGCTATCATTAGTTCAAAAATAAATACTCAAGTTCCTGAGGAGATAGCTATAGATTTTTTGGATACTCCAGATTTATTTCCACCGCTTATTATTTTATGTGCGCTAACTAAAGTTACCTTAAAAGCACAGAATGTTCAACATCTTAGATACAAGGAATCTAATCGATTGCAAATATTTATAGACTTTATTCATCGCTTCGGAGGAAGTACTTCTACAATAAGAAAAGAAGGTTCTGAACAGGTTGTATTTGATTTTTCAGCATTCGACTATGTGGAAGGAGAATTTTTAGACACCTATAATGATCACAGGATTGCAATGGCCTTCAGTTTACTATCCTTTCAATATGAAGTCAGTATCAAGGATCATGAGGTCGTTGCAAAATCATTTCCTGATTATTGGAATCAGCTTCGAAAATTTATACTAATTAGCGATTAATTGGTTTGAAGTTCTCAACCTGCTATGGATAATATTTTTATCTCTACTCTTTGGTTGAGTAATCTTCCTTCTCTGGAGGAATTTGTAGCAATAGGATTTCGTTTGCCATATCCACGATAGGTGATGCGTTCATTATCTATACCTTTAAAAGTGAGATACTCTTTGACCGCTTTGGCTCGATTCATGGATAATCTGTCACAATAAGTATGAGCTGGAATATTATTTGTGTGACCCCCAACTTCAATTTTAATGTTTTTATTTTGATTTAAAAAATCATACAATTCATCCAGCACCACGTATGATTCTGGTTTAATGTTGGAGCTGTCTGCAGCAAAAAATAATTTTTCTATACGTATAGTTTGCCCAACTTTTACTTTTTTTGATTCCAGGTCTTTTAATATCCTATCTCTTTTAGTAGGAAAGTTTTGGACTGTAGTTCCGCTTTGGTTTTTAACAATTGGTTTTTTGTCAGCAAGGATTGTTTTCTCCTTATTTTTTTGCTTATGGTATTCCTTATAAGCTACCTTGTTTTCAGGGCAGGGTATTAGTTTTAAGTGGGATGCATTATCCAAGAGTAGATTTCCATTGTACGGAAACAATACAGGCGTTTTATAGAAAGCCTCTAGCTCTAGATACGTTAAGTTAGACTTAGGTTTAAACTCAAATTCGTATAATTGCCATTCCGTATTTTCAATCAAAACAGATTCAGCCATTAATTCTTTTTGGTTGCAATAGGCTTCTCCTCCCCAAATTCTTAATTTTAATGGCGTGGTATATTGTTGTTTATTGTTGGGATCCGCGTTTGTAGCACTTAAATACGTATCTGAGCGGCATAAATAAATACTGAAAGAATAACAACGCCCTTTCAGCATGGGCTTATTGAGTCTTTGAGCCACTCGTTCATAGGTGTCATTTGAACGGACAACTAAGCCTAAATATGTATTACCATGAAAGCTTGATTTAGTAACACCAAACAATGGTCTGGAGTTATCATCAATTGCAGGTTGAATATCAGGTGGTGTCTCTCCTCTAAAACCGCAGTCTTGCCATCCAACGGGCACCACACAGCATTGTGGTGTTCCTTCAAATGAACCATTGTTAATAATAATAATCGAGGTATCCGTCTGGGAAGACAGTTTACTTAAAATCAAAAGGAAAACGGCGATTATTTTTATTTTACTCATGTACGCTTTGAACGTTTGGAAAACGTAAAATCAGTAGAATTTGTTTGTTAAGAGATTCCTAAACTTCCATATTTGACGGCTTTAGCTCTAATTAAACGCATTAATCCCGGTCACATCCATACCTGTGATTAACAAGTGAATGTCATGAGTTCCTTCGTAGGTCAGCACGGTTTCCAGATTCATCATGTGACGCATGATAGGATACTCGTTGGTGATCCCCATGCCCCCCAGAATTTGGCGAGCTTCTCTGGCAATATTTAATGCAATTTCTACATTATTTCGTTTGGCCATGCTAATCTGGGCTGCACTTGCAGCAGATTTATTGGCCAAGGTACCCAGTCTCCAGGCAAGAAGCTGGGCTTTGGTAATCTCGGTGATCATTTCTGCTAATTTTTTTTGTGTCAATTGAAATCCACCAATCGGTTTATCGAACTGGATGCGCTCTTTTGAATACCTCAACGCAGTATCATAACAATCCAAGGCGGCCCCAATGGCACCCCAAGCTATTCCATATCGAGCTTTTGAAAGGCAAGTTAATGGACCTTTTAATCCTTTGACATTATGAAAAACATTGGATTTAGGGACTCGAACGTCTTCAAAAACTAATTCACCGGTAATAGAAGCTCTCAAAGACCACTTTCCATGAATTTCCGGTGCGGAATATCCTTTCCACCCTTTTTCTACAACCATACCTATAATATCTCCGTCTTCATTTTTTGCCCAAACGACGGCTATATCAGCGACGGGAGAATTCGTTATCCAAAGTTTGGATCCATTTAAAATATAGGAATCCCCATCATCTTTCACATTAGTGATCATGCCCGAAGGATTAGAACCAAAATCAGGTTCCGTTAACCCAAAACAACCTATAAACTCTGCCGTGGCCAGTTTAGGTAAATATTTTTTACGTAGCTCTTCTGACCCAAATTTATAAATAGGAAACATTACCAGGGAACCTTGAACTGAAGCCATGGATCGGACTCCAGAATCCCCTCTTTCGAGCTCCTGCATGATGATACCGTACGCGATTTCATCCATGCCTCCACCACCATATTCTTGAGGTAAACTAGGGCCAAAGGCACCTATTTCAGCTAGCCCTTTAAAAAGATGGGTTGGACATTTTGCCCTTTCAGAATAATCTTCAATTATGGGAGTGACTTCTTTTTTCACCCAATCCCGAACCGCTTGACGCGCCAATAAATGGTCTTCTGAAAGCAATTCATCAATAAGATAATAATCATGGCCTTCGTATTGATCCACCCTTTTATTGACGCTCGCCATAATTTTTTACTTTTGTGCAAAAGTACATAAAGCCTACTAATTGTTGAGGTATGTAGTTATTTTATCATGAACCAACTAAATTTTTCACCTATGTTTACTATTTCAATAGAAGGGTTAAAATTCTATTCCATGCATGGACTTTATGAAATGGAGAAAAAAGTCCCACAAGAGTTCGAAGTGAGCATTAAAATTAAACTCAATAAGCCAGAAATAAAACATATAAAATTAAAGGATACTGTTGACTACCGTAAAATATATGAAGTGGTAAAAAAGCTTATGGAAGAACCTGAAGAATTATTGGAAAACTTGTCCAAAAAAATTTGCCAGGATTTAAAAATGCATTTCCCGTTAATTATATCTTGTTATTGCAGAGTGCAAAAATATCCACAGCTTGGCGGTCTCTATAATTCGGTCTCCCTGGAATGGGATGAATAAAAATGGATAAAAAAAATTTAATTTTTATTTTCTTCGCTCAGATAATTCTTATTAAAGAATGTTTGATATTCCTTGAAAGATTTTAACCGTAGAATTTCTCTGTAATTATTTTGTGTAACTACAAAAAATTCAAAATTTGGAAAATCTTTGATGAATTCATTGGGCTTACGTTTGATCCCGTTGTAGTATTTCATGGCGATAGACTTTTGATCAAACTTTCGAATTAAGATTATGGGTGTGTTGGAATCGGGTTCTAATTCCAAAGAGGTCATTTTCAAATTTTCGGATTTGTGATAGTTTAAATTATAATCTGAAATTGAAATTTTTGCTTTATCCACTATTTTATCCTCAGGGTTATATAAAATCACCGTTACAAAGTGCATTTTATCATCTTCTAATTTGAATTTTGCATTTTCCATTTCAGCCGCACTGACCTCAATAAATGCATTTTGATCTCCTTTTAAGAATCTTAGAATTTCTTTTGCTTTTGTTTCTTCGGGGGTAGAAGGGTAATTCGCCACCACATCCCGGAGGGAATTAATATAGACATCCTTGCCTTCAATATACCCAACACAGAATGCTGTGAGTAAAGCCATTTTAGCCTGAAGTGGATGCGGAGGAACTATTTTTGTTTTGGTAACTTGTAATAAATCAAAGGCTTCCTGATACTTTGCATTGGAATATAAATCATACGCTTGATTATAGGCCAATACTATTTCATCTTTTTTGGTTAATAAGTTTTTCACGTAGTCTGGATCGGATAGTATTTTACCGTAGCGTGTGTCAGGAAATTCTCGGATTATTTGATCACTATACGAATTTGCACAACCGCTATCATTCATATCGAGACAATTCAAATACAAAAAGTATAAAGCATCCGGTTTTCTTTCTGTATCAGGATATAATTTTATTAAATCCAACAGAATGTTTTTTGATTTAAGATTATTTTGAAGTTTCTCTCTATATAACACCCCCAAATAATACATCGCTTCTTGTTTTTTAACATGGGCTGCTTTGATTTCTTCGTCTGTATCCGGCACATTTTTTAATACGGCAGCGAGATCAGATTCTAAAACATCTATTTCTTTTTTATCTTCTTGGGTTTCGTTTTCATTAAAACTGATGCTATTCTGATTAGATCTTCTCCAGTTGTCCTGAAGGGTCCTTCTACCCCATAATTGTTCAAACTCACTTCGGCCGCGGTTTAAGCTACGTTGATCATAGGCAAAGAAGGTACTGCCAATTTTGGATTTATTTTTATCTGGATTAGGACTATCAGATCGATCACGATCCGTAACAGAGGACATAGATTCTTCTTCCGCGGCATTAATTCGTACAGAACCTGCGCCTCTTTTTGGAATGTTTTTGTTTTGATTGGCTTGAAAACTGGGTTCAAGAATCTTAGCTTTTTCTGAATTTTTAATTTGAATAGCTAAATCTCTTTTTTGTTGAGTGGAGAAGGAGGAAATTTTTAATAGGCTGTCTTGTAACGTAATGATTTCTAACTGTTCAGCAATCTCTTCCAAATTTGAAACCAATAGAGCGAGTTCTTTTCTGCGGGGGTCTGATTTTCCAACAACCAATAAAGTGCTATCATAATAATATTTCGCTTGCAGATAATTTTGATCATCAAAATATAAATCTGCAAGAAGTTTATAGGAATCTGCTTTTTGCGCCAACGGAGTTTTGGGCTCACTTAATGAAAGATTTAAATATTGGATGGCCTCTGGAATATTTTTTTCACTGAGGCTCAAGTGAGCGAGCGTAAAATAAATTTCACCTGAATATTCTGCATTCTTCGGATCCTTCAATAGTTTTTTTAGTTGAGTTGCTACGGAGGTTTTAGATCCCTCAGTATCTAAATCATTGAGAAGGATATTGAGTTTCGCATGGAAACTCATATCGTAGTTTGGTTTTAGTTTGACACAATTAGCAAAATATTCATTAGACGTGTGACTTCTTTTTTCTTTTTGATAAAGTTGACCCACTATGTAAGAATATCGCGCTTCATTTTTTTTATGTTTGGAAACTTCTATTGCTTTTTTCAAATATGCAATAGCCTTTTCATTTTTTTCTGTTTTTAAATATAAGTCTGCGAAAGATGAAAAAAGTGTTTCTTGTAATTTCTCCGGAGAATTAATATCATTTTCAACTTGCCGGAATAGTTGTTCTGCTTCATAGTATTTTCCGCGTTCAATCAGATTTTTTCCTGACCAAATTAATGATTCCCAAAATGCAGGAACATGAGGAACCAACCAGGACCCTTCGTTTGTAATTTTCGATTCCTTTGGTTTATCTGCAATTGGCTTGGCAGAAGATTTTGGTGCATTTTCTTCCTTAACAGGTGTTGTTTTTACAGTAGTTTTAGTTTTGGATTTCTTGGATTTGTCTTTTCGAGCTTTTTCGCGAGCTTTTTTCTTTTCTTTTGCTTTCTTTTTTAAATCCTTCTTTTTTTGTTCTGTGGTTTTCTTTTTTTCTTTCGCAGTTTTTGCCTTTACTTTCTTAAGAGTGGTTTTGTTCCGATATGGATTATACTCTTCTAGTAAATATCTAAATGAGTTTTCAGCTGTTTCATAATCCTTCTTCAAATATTGGGCTTTAGCCAATAATAAATAACTATCATCGGTCCAATGACTTACTTTGTGTTTGATAATTACATAGGAAACCTTTTCAATGGCTTTATCAAGTTTAGCTTTTTCACCATCGGCACTTTCTATCGCGTTATAAGGAAAAATAGACAACACTTGATTATAATTATCCTTATGGCCTTGTTCTAGGCTTAAAATACTCTCTTTTAATATTTCGTTTGCATTGAAGTATCCATTATATTTGGCCGTCGTATTATGGTAAAATCGACCTAGAGCTGAAGTTTGGCCTTTTTTCTTATGGCTAACGCAGCTGCTTAGAACGATCAGCATGGAAGCCAAAACAAAAAAAGGCTTGATCTTATTAAATTTCATGTAAATGTGAGTCGTTCAATTGATTTAGTATAACTTAGAAAAACGCAAATTTATTTTAAAAAAGCTAATTATTTCAAACTGATATGGACTGGCGAGGTCTTAAGAAGAATATAAAAGATCATCTTGATAAGAGTTTTCTGCTCATTGTCCGAAATGAGGATACATTTGAGGAAACAGGAAGTTATAAGTTGAGCTTGTTAAACATCTATGTACTTGCTAGTAGTGTATTCTGCACCGTTGGTATTTTACTATTTCTTTTGATCACTTTTACACCTCTGAAACGCTATATTCCTGGATATGGTAATGCCCAATCGCAAACCGAGTACAGTCGCCTCCAAAAGAAATTGGTGGAACTGGATCAGCAAATCAATGCCCAAAACACCTACTTGGAAAGTTTGAAGAGATTGCTTACAGGAAAACCTGAAACTCAAGCAGATATTACGAAGGATGTAAAATTGGTCCAGGAGAACGCGTCACCTATTTCCAGAATTAAAGAAGACTCACTTTTGCGGAGTGAATTTGAGAGTTCTCTGTCAAAAAGTTCCCAAAGAGCCCAAAAGCAAACCGAATCTAAGCCTGTCTTTGTCTCAGCGGCCCCTTCTGCAATGACAAAATCGCTAGAGGATATTTCGTTTTTTCCACCCGTGCGAGGAGCGGTTGGAGCTAGCTACAAACCTGAAATTGACCATTTTGGCATTGACATTATTGCTCCGAAAAACAGTCCAATTAAAGCGACATTGCCTGGTTCAGTCATTCAATCCGATTGGACACTTGAGAATGGATTCACCATTGCTATCCAACATGAAAATAATTTAATATCCTTCTATAAACATAATTCTGCATTATTAAAAAAAATAGGGACTAAGGTTAAGGCAGGAGAAGCCATCGCTATTATTGGAAATACCGGAACGCTCACTAGTGGTCCTCATTTACATTTTGAGCTTTGGTATCAGGGTTTGCCCATAAATCCTGGAAATTTTGTCCGGTTTTGATTATTTATTTATCCCGCGAAAGTGCAGACCTTGCTTTAAGGCTCTATTTTTTAACCGCAAAATTCACCCATATACGATAACTTTATTGATCAACAATGGAATAGACATCATGCAAAAACTGACTATAAGATGGATTCTCACCTGGTTACTTTGTTATTGTATGATAATACAAGCATGCAAACCAAATCGGGAAGATCAGGAATTTAATCTAAAGATAAGGTTGGCAGAAGAACCCGATTGTATTCACCCAATTCTTTCACAATCTGGCATAGCCCCTCAAATTGAAGCACTAATCATGCCTGCCCTTTTTGAATACTATGGCCCTGAAATGAAACTGACGCCTATTCTCGTCAAAGAATTGGGCTCTGCTATTTCGAATACCGACAGCAGCATTAGCTATCAATATGAATTTTTAGATGGTGCCACATGGGACAATGGTAAAGCTTTATCTACCATTGACTTAGAGTTTACACTTAAAGCGGCTATGAATCCATATATTTCCAATAATACCTGGAGAGGTTTTATCAAGAATATTGTATCCTTGGAGTCTAGTGTCAATGACCCACAACGTTTCCAAATCACAGTAAAAAAGGGGTATATTTTTTCCAGAGAAATTAGTGGCAGCTATAATCTATATCCTGAATATTTTTATGACGCATCCCATCTACTTCGATCATTTACACTTCATGATTTAATCCATAAAGATTCTGCTTCATTTACAGAACAAGAGCATCAACTATTAAGAAAACATGCAGATTTATTCCAGTCTGATAGTTTTTGTAAACATAGTATCCATGGAGCAGGTGCGTATCGATTGGTTTCCTGGCAAGCTGGTAGTAAAATTATTTTGGAGAAAAAGAATGATTGGTGGGGACAAAAATACCAGGATCAATTTATAAGTCTAAAAGCTTATCCCGATCGTATAGAATATTGGATCTTACCTGATGAGCTGACAGCATTAAATGCTATTAAAGATGGTTCAATTGACCTAACCGCGAATATCAATCCCAATCAATTTATAGCTTTAAAAAGTGAATCATCAAGCTCAAATTCCTTACAATTTGCCACGCCAATTCTCATGCAATATTATTTTATTGAAATTAATCATCGCAGACCTGGTTTGGAGGATGTTCGGGTGAGGAGAGCATTGGCTCATCTTCTGGATCTGGATGGGTTTATAAAAAATCATATGCAAGGTTTAGCACAGAGGAGCATTGGGCCTGTACACCCTTCACTTCCTTATTATAATGCGAATATAAAAGCCCCCACATATGATCCCAACGAAGCCAAAAAATTATTGGCAGAAGCAGGTTGGAGTGATAGTAACGGTGATGGAATTTTAGATAAAACCAGCCAGGGCAAGTTTACTAGTTTATCATTTAAATTGCTTGTTTCAGGTAAAGAGCTGGGTAAGAACTTGGGCACCTTGTTGAAGGAAGAAGCTAAAAAAGTGGGAATTCAAATTGAATTGGAGAATAAAGATTGGTCCCTGATATTAAAAGATTTTAATTCCAGAAACTTCGATTTAGCTACAGCGGTATCCAGCCAAGCGCCTTCTTTATGGGATCCCTATCAAAGTTGGCATTCCTCAAATGCTGGGGTGGGAGGTTCTAACAGAGGTGGTTTTGGAAATGTCGAGACGGATCGATTGATTGAATTAATCCGGACAACTTCAGACGAAAAAGCACGCAAGGAAGCCTATTTAAAATTTCAAGAAATATTAGCCAAAGAGCAAGCCCAGATTTTTTTATTTACCCCATTGGGACGAATGGTTTATAACCATAGGATAACCTTGCAGGCACATTCTTTAAAGCCAGGGTACACAGAAGCCTTGATCCAAATTAATCAATAAACTCATGCTTCATTTTATTCTGAGAAGAATTTTTCAAGGTGTAGTGAGTTTAGCATTTATTGCGTTGATTGGCCTATGGATGATTGATCAAATACCTGGATCCTATGCAGACTTATCAAAACAAGAGCAACAAGAAATGATCTCAGATGTGAATGGGTTTACTAAGTCTGAGATTTCTACAATTCCCATATTTTATGTTGGATTTATTCCAGAAATAAAACAAGGTCAAAATTTTTCGTTGGCTTCATTATTACCGGATTTTAAGTGGCATGGGACTTTAAATCAATACCATATATGGCTGAAGGGATTATTACGTGGGAATTTGGGAAAATCAATTAAGGATGGTACACCTGTTTCTACTAAAATTAGTACGGCCGTTTCCTGGAGTGTATCTTTTCAATTGCCTGCCATCCTGTTGATTTTTTTTGTTTCGCTAAAATTTTCCTTTTGGTCGATAACTAAAAAAAATTCTTTTTATAACAAAATTATTCCACCTACACTTTTAGGTTTTCATTCCATTCCTGTTTTTTGGTTTTGCGGTTTATTGCTTGTATTTTTTTCTAATCCGGTATTTCTGAATTGGTTTCCAGGAAATGTTACAGCTATCAGTGAAAAGGGTGCCTTTAAAATTTGGTTCACGGATCCACAATATCTTGTGTTACCATTAATTGCCTTAATTGTTCCCTCATTAGCTTATTTATATCGGTTGATTTATCATTCGATGCTATCCGAAACGACCCAACTTTATTTTAAAAGGGCCAGAAGTGTTGGATTAAGTCAAAAGACTATTTTAAGAAATGAGGTATTACCGATTGCCATGGTACCCGTTACTGCCTGGGTGGCTTCTGCATTTCGTACTATGATTAGTGGATCATTAATTATAGAAAATATTTTTGGCATTCCGGGAACCGGAAGATTGTTATTTCAATCCATATATTATCGGGATTGGCCAGTAGTGTATCATATATTTCTATTAGGGGCTTTGATGACCATAATAGGATTATTGATAGCAGATATTCTTTTGCGTTATCTCGATCCCAGGACTCAATTTATACACAAGTGAGAACATGGTGGAGTCTATATCAGGAATATTTTAGGCGTATGCCCATTGCTTTTGGGTCTCTTCATGTTTTTCTGATAGTATTTTTATTTACGGGGTTCATAGTTTCTGAAAAGCCTGTATTCTGTATTTACAAAGGAACCATTCATTCATTTATTTTCAATCAAAAATTGCCCAAGGGATCTGAGCTTGAAAAAGATTTCTATTTAGAAGCTGAGCAAAATTGGCAAAATCTAACGTTCGATTTTGTGGTTTGGCCATTAGTTGTAAAAGATCCTTATCATTTGGACCAGTATAATTCCTGGAAGAGACCGTTTAGTTATGATTCCAGCCAACAAGTATTTTTTTTAGCAGGAACTTATGAGTTAGGCAAGGATGTTGGGGTTCATCTGTTATATGGATTTCGAAAATCAATGCTGATTGGATTCTTAAGTATGTTGTTCGCGACAATATTGGGTTTGCTTTTAGGAATTTCAGCCACTGTGAATTCTACAGGTAAATTCAGGATGAACAGAATGCAAAAAGGACTCATTTGGATAAGTATTCTAGTGAGTATTTATATGTTGATGACAGGCATTGAGTTGCGGGAAGTAAAAATCCTTTGGGTACTGTTGGTTTTACTTATTGGTATTATACTTCTTTACAGACTTGCTTTTAAAAAACGCGAAACAACTACTGAGTTTAATGTAGACTTTATCGTATTGCGTTGGATTGAATCTGTCAAATCAATTCCATTCTTGATGGTTATTCTATTGCTCATCCAATGGGTGGAAAGGCCAGGCCCGATGTTTATTTCCTATTTAATTGCACTATATTATTCAGCCGTACTCGCGCAATATGCCAGGATATCAGCAACGAAATGGAGAAATCAGGCATTTATTCAAGCTGCCCATTCATTAGGATTATCGGAACGTCGCATTATGTTCAGGCATATATTGCCTTTCGTAGTTAAGGATCTAATACCGTTGATTGTGTTTGGAATGGCCTCGGCTATTTTACTAGAATCTTCGATAAGTTTCTTAGGGCTAGGTCTTCCTGTGGATGAAATAAGCTTAGGAAATATGATGCAATCGGGAAGAAATAACTTAAGTGCCTGGTGGGTTATGTTATTTCCTGGTTTCCTAATTTTTTGGATAGTATGGGTGTTTCAGAGTTTAGGGAATGAACTGAGTAAAGTTCCTGAAGAGAAAGAGTATCCTTTGATACTTTAACTATTTTTCATTTTCACCGTAGTTTCTTATAACATATTTGATGATATTGGATTTTATGGTGAAGGTACTGCAAGGTTGAATGGCGTTGAATGGAAAGGTAAAACTGCTATATTTCCACTTACAGATCCAAGGTATGTAAATTGCCTTCCAGATACTTGCGTATCCATTTTAATTTTGAAATACAATGAAATCGATGAGCTAAGGAGCAAAGTGTTATTACATAAAGTGCCTCTGAAACTTGGAAGATTTCAATTAAATCCGATAGAACCATCATTTTTGGATACCTTTTATAGAATTAGTTATAGTGAATTTTCTTCAGACGGAGATGTAGTAACTGGAGGATATAGTCTTAAAGATCCTGATTCAACTTACTTTCTTGAAATACTTGAATTGAATAAACATTCTGGGGATATACGTGGAAAGTTTCGAACAAAAGTAGTTCGAGACACCGCATTTATTGGTACTATTCCAGATACAATTACAATTGAAAATGGAAATTTTTATGGTAAGATTAATTGGAAGTAAGAAAACCAGATGATATCAAAGTATTTACGGAGATAGCTGCCAAATTACTGGACGTTCCATGCTTGGATTATTGACACAAGAGAATATTTAGTTCTTCGCTGTAACCAATTCATTTTAATGAATTGGTTAATTAACTTATATGAATTAATTGTTGAAAACCTGATTCAACTAAAAATAACAGAAAAAATTAGTTATTGAAATAATATTTATACATAAAATACAATTTTATAGTACGAATATTTTTAAGCGAATATAAATATCAGAAATAATTATGAATCCTAGGAGTGACGATTATGTATAATTCTCCATATAGATATTGTATATTTATTAGTAAAATATTCTGACTTAACCTTAATAATATTTTAAACTTATTGAATGCTGTTAATCTGCTTAGAATTAATGCAGGATTTAAAACAAGCGCTCCGATCTTGAAAAATCATGAAGCGACAAATGTATTAGCTAGTAGACATGATCAAAAAACTAACGAGATGAAAAGGATACCACTTTTTGGTGCAAATAAATTAGTTGAAAACGGTAAATTAAAGATATAAGCAATCAAATAGCAAGAAGAACGGCTCAATGTCAAAAGAGGAAAGATGACAAATTTTTAACTTCAAAAACGATTTAAAATGAAAAAAATTAGTAAATTCGTAATTGCTTTTCTAGCGATGATGCAAAAACCGGCTAAAGTATCCACCTCTGACCGACGCAAAGTATCCACCCATTTTACTGGCGAAGATTTCGTGATTTTGTTGGCAAAAGGTCATTAATCAAAAGTACAATTTTTAATCAAATTCAGTTATCATTTCAGTCATTAATTTTTCTTTTTTACGTAAGGACTCTCCTTTTAGCTCAAGACGATGTGCCTCATGAATTAGTCTATCCATGATTGCATCTGCTATGGTTTGTTCACCAATTATATCATACCATTTATTGACCGGTATCTGAGAAGTAATAATAACAGAGCCCTTTCCATGCCGGTCTTCAATGATTTCCATCATAGCGGCTCTATTTAAAGTATCTAAAGGTTGCAATCCAAAGTCATCCAAAATGAGTAAATGTTGCCTTTCCATTTTGGATAACTCTTTAAGATATGAGCCATCTGATTTAGCCATTTTCAACTTAGCAAAAAGCTTGGGAACATTGTAATAAGCAACTCTATAACCCAGGCTGCAAGCATGATGACCTAAAGCAGAGGCCAGATAACTTTTTCCAATTCCGGTACTTCCGGTGATCAGTATATTTTCATACTTATCAATGAATGCACATTGCGCAAACCGATGGATTTGATTCTTATCCAGATTTCTTTGCTGGATGTAATAGATATCTTCCAACACTGCTTTATACCGGAATCTGGCATTGTACACTTTCCTCTGTATACTTTTATTGTTTCTCTCATCCCACTCTGATTGTACAAGATGAGCAATCAGCTGATCACCCGTAAGTTCTTGGCCTGATTCTGATTCAAGACTTTGCTTAAAGGCATTATGCATACCATAAAATTTCAATTGGCGTAAAAGATCTAATGTGTTTTGGTTCATTGTTTTGAGTTTTTAATGATGATAAAAAGATGCATTTTAATTGTAATATTTGTTTCCTCGAATGTTTTCATGTATTGGCATTTCGAGTTGTTCTGCTTGTTGGTCATTAAATCTGTCGAGTTCTTTATCAAGTATGTACTTAATCATTGAGTAGCTATAGATTTCATAAAACAAGGCCCGTTGACAAGATTTTATCAAACGTTCAATACCTAATTTTTTACCCAGACTCAATACACCAAGACAAGATTTATAACCTTGCTCCGGATGTTGTTTAGTGCTAAGTATTCTATCAATGTAAAGACCAACATCCTGGTGAATGCTGTATGCCCACTCCTGGAACCGTTCAGCAGTCCATTCACTGACAAAGCGATGTGTGGATGCCATATGATCTTTGTCGGTAGTGTAATTGTATGGACTTTTGATCCTGTTATGAATCGCGATGCGTTCATAATTGTAAAAAACCTCTACCGTTGTGCGTGTATAAAGCAGCTTAACTTTTTTACCAATGTATCCATAAGGAACACTGTAGTAATGTTTGTCTTCGCTCAATGAAACATGTCCATTTGTTGCTACTGTGGCATACCGATGTTTTTTAAATTCAAATTTGAGTTTGGGTAATGGATTCAAAGCTTGTCGCTCTACCTCTTCAAATTGTTGGCGACGGCTATATTGCCTACCCGTTAATAATGTGTTGTTGTGTTCCTCCAAAGCTTCCATAATTGCTTCGTTAAGTTCTTGTAAGCTAAAGAATGTGCGACCATGAAGCTTCCTGTAAATTCGGTTATAAACTAATCTAACAGCATTTTCAACTAATGCTTTGTCCCTGGGTTTGTAAGCTCTTGCAGGCAGTATTGTAAATCCATAATGTTGCGAAAAATCTAAAAAGGATTCATTCAGTGTGGGTTCATATTTATTGCTTTTAGTAACTGCGGATTTTAAATTGTCCGGAACCAATGCAGCTGGCACACCGCCATAGTAGTGAAGTGCCGATTCACATGCTGATATAAAATCTTCTTTTTGCTGACTCGTCACAGCATGTGCAAAAGTCAGTTGGCTGGCTCCCAGTATACTGACAAACACTTCCACGTCAATAAGCTCGGCTGTTTGCGGATCTATTATGTTTAATTTATCTCCTGCAAAGTCCACATAAAGCTTATCTCCAGCTTTGTGTTCCATATGCATCACAGGGTTTATCTGGGCTTTCCACTGTTTGAAATAAACGTTAAACTGAGTGCGGCATAAACCATCCGGATTCACTTTTTTGTAATCCTCCCAAAGTGTTTTTTGGCTTACTCCTTTGCGTTTTAACTGTTTGTCTAATTCTGGAAACAGGCTAAAAAGTAGCTTCACTTTTTCATTTAAAGGCTTTGGCTCCGCTTTAATGAAAACGTCTTCAAGTTCTTTATCAGAAAGTTTTTCGGCTTGCTCAAAGCTCAAGCCACTGTGTTCAAATACTTAAAGGATGGGAATGCTTCATTTATCAATAGAATGACTATGCTTAATGATAGCTCTGGTATGGTCATCTGTGGATCAGTTTTCACTCATCAAGTAGCTGAACCGGACTATGGTATTCTATTTAAAAGTAGCTTGCATGGAGATAGTCTTTGGACTCGACAACTGCAACCTTTAGGCTGGGATAGCACTAGAGCCATATGGATGGATTTAGAGAGAATAAGAACCACTCCTTATAATACTTTAGTCACATGTGGAAGAGTGGCTGATGGCAGAGATGCAGTTATCAAGGGCTGGCTCTTGCATCTGGATTCTGAAGGCTGTCTGGTTCCGGGTTG
Organism: Bacteroidota bacterium; assembly: GCA_030856215.1. Taxonomy (GTDB): domain Bacteria; phylum Bacteroidota; class Bacteroidia; order Chitinophagales; family Saprospiraceae; genus Vicinibacter. Next base: position 14,720 of record JALYPU010000171.1, on the reverse strand, counting down.
TGACAAGGTCGTAGGTAATGCGGACATACATTCTGGTAAAGAAAAAGCTTTTTCTATAAATCCGAACCCAATAGTATCAGGCGATTTGTACATACTCTCAAGAATTAGTGATCAATCAAAATTCACTCTAGAATTAATTGATCTTTCTGGTAAAGTATTACATTCAACGCATTTTAATCCACAACAGGGAACACAATATTTCATGCAATTACCGGCTGAGCTACTGAGTGGAGAATATCTTTTAAAGATTCAAGGAAATGAAATGATTCAAGTTGAAAAGATTTTAGTATTACGGTAAGATTGTTAAGGCAGTTAGTGACTATTGTAAGTATATTAGTTCGTGGAATCAAAATCAGGGACTAGAATTAACATAGAATTGACGAGCATGCCCCTCTGAAGACTTTGTATTCACTCTTGGATTTAAGAAAAAACAAAAAAATCCTATGTTTGACTTTCATCCAGGTGCGGCACTTCGACATTAATTGGACGTTGGGCGTAATCACCCTATTTTAAAAAATTGATTTAAGGAGCTAACGAAATTCTGTAATTTGGCAGCCGGTCTTCAGTGATACCGGTTTAAAGAGTGGAGATTAAAAATCCCGTGCGCAATCATGGTTAAGATGTAAAAAAGTCTTATTGCTGAAACAATAAGACTTTGTGTTGATTCAATTGGTGGTTCCAATAAATCGGAAACCCCGTTCAGAATATTTTCTAAATCAAAGATACATCTTCTGAAGACTTTTTTATTAACTTATTAATCAAGTCTTATGAAAAAGGAAAAAGTATCTTTAGAAATTGTAAATCCTTATGCAGCCGGAATTGACATAGGCAGCAGGTCTCATTTTGTTTCAATTGGACAGGATGCAAATGAGGTTCGAGAATTTGGAGTATACGCGGATGATTTACAGGAGCTATCCGCATGGCTCTTAGAAAATGGAATACAAACAGTTGCCATGGAATCGACTGGAACTTATTGGCAAAATTTATTTTCAACTTTACAAGGATATGGAATTGAAGTATATCTAGTGAATGGAAAATTTACTAAGAACATGAAAGGCAAGAAATCTGACGTGATGGATTGTCAATGGATTCAAAAACTTCATACTATGGGATTGCTCACTACAAGTTTTCTTCCAGATTCTACAACAGAGACTATTCGAACTTATACTAGGCATAGGCTTAATCTTATCCAACTTGCAGCAGATACTAGCAAAAAAATGCAAAAATATCTAAGACTCTTAGGTATTCGATTAGATGTAGTTGTAAATGATGTATGTGGACTTACTGGCCTTGCAATTATTAAAGACATCTGTAATGGAAATTTAAATCCTGAATCTTTGGCCGAACATAGACATTATAATTGTAGAAAATCATCCGAAGAAATTGCAAAGGCAATGCATGGTAATGGAAGAGAAGATTATTTATTTGCATTAAATGATGAATTTGAAATGTACCAAATTTTGAAAATGAAAATAGAGAAATGCGATAAAAAAATAGAGTTAATTTTAAAAAATATCATTGAAAACGATGAGAATAAGAGAAATCATAGAGCAGAAGCAAAGCCACATAAAAGAATTACAAAGAACACGAATAAAAATTTGGATTTAAATCAAGTATCTTTCCAATATTTTGAAGGAATTGATTTAATGAAAATTGAAGGAGTAAGTCACGCCACAGTAATGACTATAATAAGCGAAATTGGATTAGAAGGATTTAGTAAATTTAATACTTCAAAGCAATTCGCATCTTGGCTTAGATTAGCGCCAAATAATAAAATAAGTGGAGGCAAGGTTTTAAGCAATCAGATTGCGAGAGGCAGCAATCGCTTGAAAATAGCACTTCGCAATGCCGCTAATTGCATAGGAAATTTAAAGGAAACGCACCTTTCAGACTTCTTCAGACGTGTTTGTATAAAACGTGGAAGAGCTTCTGCAGTTTCGGCCACTGCAAGAAAATTGGCAGTAATCATTTGGACAATGGTCACAAAAAAAATTCAATACGACCCACCTAAAGAATACCTAATGCTTGATCAAAAAAGAAAACTAGGGTTAGTAAGTCGAATTCGAAAATCTATTGCTAAATTTGATTTAAAACCAGATGATCTCGGATTTACAACGTGTTGATTTTCAGGATTGGCTGGTGACGTTAGTCAGAATTTAAATACAAAATACCAAACAAGTCATTAGCTATTTTATCAACAATTGAACCTATGATTGAACAATTAAGATTATCGATCAAAACTATAACATTCACCTACTACATACTACAACCACACTTTCTACCATTATCAATGTGAGAACACTGCAAAGTGGAATATTACTAGATCTGGACAAATTCACAAATTAATCTTTCAAAAATGGTTATTATAAATCATTAAATCTATTAAACCAGTTAGGCACATCTATTTATAGATTTACCAGACTATTTTAAATAAATTATTATAAAATTTTTCAATTTTTCATTTTCTTTTGAGTTTTCTTGTCGAAAAGCCCAGATTTGGCTTTAGCCTTCGGATTGCCCTTGCGATCCAATTTCACCTGGGCATCTTCGCCCGGACAACCGGTTCCTCGGTGGCATGAAAATAAGAGTAAAGATGTTGAGCAGATTACTAAAAACGCCACTCGTCTTAATCGTTGAAACCTATCCATTTTAAAGGCAATTTGTTGATTGTCAATGTAAAAAATGCTTATTTTATTGGCTACTTCATAAAATCAAACGCTGAAAAGCCCATCGTTATTGGACCTCAAGTATAAAAAATTTGTGAATATGTTTGTATAATAAAAAAACATCATGTATTTTTGCCTGACAAAATTAATCATTAAAACTTCAAAATCATGAACAAAGGAGATTTGATCACCAATGTGGCAAAAGCTGCAGACATAACTAAAGCACAAGCAGGTTCAGCAGTAGATTCTGTACTTGATTCAATCGAAAAAAGCCTAAAAAAAGGGGAAAGTGTTATTCTAGTTGGATTCGGAACATTTTCAACCTCTATAAGGGAGGCTAGAACTGGTCGTAACCCTGCTACTGGTAAGGCTATTAAAATTCCTAAAAAACGCGTAGCGAAATTTAAAGCTGGTAAAGCTTTAGCTGACGCTGTTAAAAAATAATCTTTTTTTAGCGAGTAACTGAACCCCGGGAGTAAATTCCGGGGTTTATTTTTTAAATAAGTAATTATATGCTGTTGATTTTCAGTGAATTAAAAATATTTTGCGAAAGGCTCGGCCTTACATTTTGGCTTCTAAAAATTACACAACTATTTTTTTTACTTTTATATGAACACTGTAAAGTAAATATACGTTGTTTATAATATGGGAATTGAAGAGAGAAAAGAGCGAGAGCGTCTTGAAATACGATTGCTGATACAAAAAGCGGCTATGGAGATATTCATCAAGGAAGGTTTTGAAAAAACCTCTATAAGAAAAATAGCCGCTGAAATTGAATACAGTCCTTCGACTATTTACCTGTACTATAAGGACAAGGATGATTTATTGTTGGAACTGCATAGGGAAGCTTTCCAAAAGATGATGCATTCTTTTGAACAGAATATGCAGAAGCCTGACCCATTTGACCGATTAAAAGCCATGGGGTTAGCTTACTTGGAATATGGTTTTCAAAATCCAAGGGAATATGAATTGATGTTCTTGCTGGAAGCTCCCATGGAAGCATTGAATTGTAAAGAAGAAATTTGGTGTGATGGAAAAAATGCGATTGGTTTATTGCAAAACCAGATCCAACAGTGTATGGATGCGGGATATTTTCATTCTCAATTGAATGTAATTAATGCCTCATTTTTTTTGTGGAGCCAACTCCACGGAATGGTTTGCCTGCATCTGAAAAAGCGGTTAATGGCTTATGAATCACTGGATCCTAAAACATTGATTTTGGATACCTATCAGCTTTTATTGAATTTGATTCAACATAATTTTAAGTAACCCTATCAATGTTCAAAGTAAATCCCATGCTAAAAAACAGGTCTATTTTTATTCTGCTACTTTGGTTGATTGCTGTAGGTCAACTAAAACTTCAGGCACAGTCAAAAAATTTGGATTTATATCTTCTGCAATTAGAATCGACACATCCAGAAATTATTAAAGCAAGACTTGCTGAACAAAAATCAATCCTGGGGATTAAAGAAAGCCGAACCTATTACCTACCGGATATTCAATTCCTTGGTAGTTACACAATGTCGCAAGGAGGAAGACGCATCGACCTACCCGTAGGAGATCTATTAAATCCGGTGTATATGAGTTTAAATAAGTTAAACAACTCTAACCAATTTACAACCATTGAAAATACTTCCGTAGCCTTGCTGCCAAATAATTTTCACGACATAAAATTTAGAATCACACAGGCTCTTTACAGACCAGAACTGTCCATTAACACGCGTATAAAAGAAGTCCAATTAAATGGGCAACAACATCAATTACAACAAGTCATCAGAGACCAAAAACAGTTATTTCGTGAAAACTATTTTAAATATCAACAAATAGATAAATCTATTTCCATTTACGAAAGTAAATTGAGTGTGCTACAAGAATATAAGCGAATCACCGAGAAATTACTTCAGTCAGGCATGGCGTTACCCTCTACTTTGCGAAGTGTTGACGCTCAAGTATCCATGATTCAAGCCCAAAAAAATAAACAAGTTTCAATACTTACGAATGTTCGTAGGTATTTAAATTTAGCGTTAGACCGGAATGAAAGTCTACCCATTGAACCCGAAGAAAATGTAGGCTTGCCCATACCTACTTCGTATGATTCCAAGAACGAGGTAAGTTCGGAACACAGTCAACTTGAACAGGGCATCCAGATTCAAACATGGCTTTTACATTTAGAAAAAACCTTTTATCAACCAAAAATTGGCTTTCAAATAGATCTTGGCTCCCAAAACTATGGATTTAAATCGGGTCCTTACGTTTTAGGAGGATTGGCAGTCGAGCTACCTATCTGGAATTCAGGCCGACATAAATTGAAAAAGCTATTAGTAGAGAATGAACGCAATCAAATGAACACACAGTTAGCATGGTTGGATTCTGTACAATATATTCAAAAAGAGCAATTGAGACTGAGCATACAATCTGAAATAGATTTATTTCAAGCCAGTGAAGAATTAGTAAAATCATATAAAGAAATTCTACACGAAGTAACATTAAAGTATAAACAGGGAGTGGTCCAACATATCGACGTGATGAACGCCTTAGATGATTTAACAGAAGCCGAATTTGAAAAAAACAACTACCAATTTAACTCATGGATTTATTTCTCTCAATGGTTAAAATTAACCCAATAAACTAATGCATATGAAACTTATATTTTTTGTTTATTTAATGTTAGTTTGGCTTACTTCATGTAAACATGAAAACGGAAATGACGCAAACTCGACGGATAATTTAATGAGTGATGCTGTCCGTGTAAGATTGGATACGGTCCGTTATCAAGTGCATGAATCCATCATTAGTTCTACAGGTATTTTGTTTTCGGAAAACGAAGCAAAACCTTCTTTTAAAGTGGGCGGAATCATTAAAAAATTATACGTCAAAGAAGGCGCAAGGGTTCGCAAGGGACAATTATTGGCAGAGATTGACTTGACTGAAATTGCGGCAACGGCGAGGCAAGTAGAAGAAGCCTATAGTAAAGCAGCTCGAGATTTTGGTCGAGTAGAAAATTTGTTTAAAGATAGTGTGGTAACGTTAGAACAGTTTCAAAATTCAAAAACTGCCTTTGAAATGGCTAAACAGAGTAGAGACATCGTTTTATTTAACAAAAAATATTCTTTAATTCATGCACCTATTGCAGGAACTATCATTAAACAAATTTTAAATATTGGTGAATTGGCTGCACCTGGAATGCCTGTATATTATATGATTGGTACCCAAAATCCGGATTGGAAAATTAGGGCTCCTTTGAATGATAGAGATTGGGCCCACATTACATCAGGAGATAGAGCTAGTATTGAATTTGATTCTTATCCCAATCAAATGCTGCAAAGTTCTGTGTTTAGAATAACCGATATGGCCCATCCACAATCTGGAACATTTGATGCAGAAATTAGGATACCGAAGACTCATTTAAAATTGGCTTCAGGACTAATTGCCCAAATTCGTTTATACCCATCGGGACGTGATTCTTTTCTTACGGTTCCTATTGAATCAATGATGAAATCAAATGGGAAAAAGGCCATTGTGTATGTATATGAAAATGGCAAAGCCATGAGTAGAGAAATTTTTATTTATGAAATGCGAGGAGATAAAGTAGTTGTTGCAAAAGGTTTGCAAGAAAATGAGGTAATTATAACTGCTGGAAATAGTTATCTCGAACATGGCGATACGGTGCTTATTGAAAAATAAAATTCTAAACATTCATTGATGAGTATTACTTCGTTTTCTGTAAAAAACTATCAGTTTACCATTATAGTATTTGTTTTAGCCCTGGCCTTGGGCATCAGTGCATTGTTGAACATGCCTCGAGGGGAAGATCCCCCATTTGGCGCGCCGATTTTTATTGTACTGGCTGTATATCCAGGTACCAGTCCTACGGATATGGAACAGTTGGTTGTTAAACCAATTGAAGATGCTATTTATAATTTGGAAGAACTGAAGAAGCTCCAGACAGACTGTTCGGATGGCCTGATGATCATGAAAATAGAATTTAATTATGGAGTAGACGTAGATGAAAAAAACAATGATGTCATACGAGAGGTAAATAAAATTCGATCCCAGCTTCCAGAGGATATACTAATCCTAGATGTGGAGAGAGCAGCTTCTTCCGATGTTTCCATTTTGCAAACAGCCTTGGTGTCTGCAACCGCCAGTGTAAAAGAAATCAATGATTATGCAGAGCGATTAAAAAAGGATCTAGAACGAATCAAAGACCTTAAATGGGTGAAAATTCAGGCGAATCCAGAGGAGATTGTAGACATAGAATTACGCTTGGACAACATGGCGCAGTATCAAATTTCATTAAGTCAGGTCATCCAAATATTGCAAGCCAACAATCTGAATATTCCTGGTGGGAGTGTCGATATAGGTTCCAAGAGATTTAATATTAAAACCAATAGTGAATTAAAAACTATTCAAGATATAGAACACATCATTGTAAAACCAACAGCGGAAGGCAAAGTCATTCATCTAAACGAAATTGCATTTGTACGAATGGATAAATTGGCGACTACCCATATAGCCAGGTTCAATGGACAGCCTGCCGTTTGGGTCATTTCTGCGCAAAAAGACAAAAAAAATATCATACTGGTTCGCAAACAAATGGAACTAGTATTGGATCAATTTAAGGAACAATTACCCAGCCATATTGAATTGAAGAATTCATTTGATCAAGAATCCAGTGTGAAGAGGCGATTATCTGGTTTAGCAAAAGACTTCAGCATAGCCGTATTTCTTGTGTTGCTCACCTTGTTACCCTTGGGCATTCGCGCTGCATTTATTGTACTGATTTCTATTCCACTTTCTCTTTCCATTGGATTAGCATTCCTTGATATGGCAGGTTTTACTTTGAACCAATTAAGTATTGTAGGCATGGTGATTGCCTTAGGTTTGTTGGTCGACGATTCCATAGTTGTCGTAGAAAATATAGAGCGATTTATAAGGGGAGGGTTGGAACGCAAAAAAGCAGCTATTATCGCGACGAAACAAATCACCACCGCGGTGATAGGTTGCACGGCAACGTTGATCCTGGCTTTTTTACCGTTAGCATTTTTACCGGGAGGAGCGGGTGAATTTATTCGTTCATTACCCATGGCTGTATTACTCACCATTGTCGCATCATTATTTGTGTCACTAACCATTATTCCATTTCTGGCAAGTATGTTCTTAAGCTCTGAACATAAACCCCAGGGCAATATGTTTTTAAGAGCCTTTCAGAAATATGTTAATCTTCCCTATGAAAAAATTTTGTTGTGGTCGTTTCGACATCCTGCAGCATCATTAATTAGTGTAGGGATCATTGTTGTTGGAAGTTTGATGTTAATACCCAAGCTAGGATTTAGTTTATTCCCTGTATCTGATAAGCCTATGTTCTTAATTGATATTCAAACTTCACCCGGGTCTAATTTAAAGATCACGGATCAACTAGCGCAGAAGGTTGAAAAAATTTTATTTACAAAGAAAGAAATATCGAGTATCAGTACCAATATTGGAAAAGGGAATCCGCGTGTGTACTACAATGAATTTCAGCAGGATTTCACCCCAAATTTTGCGCAGATATTTGTTCAACTACATCCAAACATGGAAGTACCGGCGATTACTGCTTTCACGGATAGTTTGCGAATTGAACTCAAACAATTTGCAGGAGCCAGAATAGAAGTCAGGATGTTTCAACAGGGTCCTCCCATCCCAGCCCCCATTGAATTTCGAATTGTTGGGGACAACATAGACTCGCTTAGTAAATACAGTGTCTATTTGGAAGAAGTTATTAAAAAAACAGCGGGAACATTGTATGTACGCAACGATTTAAAATTGCCAAACACAGATATCTCCGTGCGAATTAATAGAGAAAAAGCGGGACTCCTGGGCGTTTTACCTATTGAGATAGCTCGAACGGTACGACTAGGATTGGCAGGGCTCACAGTAGGTCAACTGCGTCCAGGGGAGGGAGAAGAATTAGATATTCATTTAAGTTTAGGAGATTTGGATTCCAAAGAATCGCTGAAAGTGTTTGAAAAAATGTATGTGAGTTCTTTATCCGGACAATTAATACCGCTTTATCAAATTGCCCAAATAGAATTGGCGGAATCTGCTCCGGTTATACGGCATTTTAATAAAGATCGCTATACCTCTGTCACTAGTTTTGTTAAAACAGGATTTAATACCATGGCCCTAATTGATCAGATTACGGATAAAACTAAAAGTTTATCACTTCCAAAGGGATATTATTTTGTGGCTGCGGGAGAAAAAGAAAGTAGAGATGATTCTTTTGGAGGAATGGGGACCATAATACTTATATCGGTCCTCGGTTTGCTAGCCATTTTAGTGTTAGAGTTTCGAACGTTTAAAAGCACCATCATAGTTTTATCAGTAATCCCATTGGGAATAGTTGGTGCGATTTTGATGTTATTTATCAGTGGCGAAACGCTTTCTTTTGTCGCCACCATTGGAATGATCGCCTTAGTGGGTATTGAAATTAAAAACTCGATATTATTGGTGGATTATACGAACCACTTAAGAGAGCAAGGCATGGCATTGAAGGAGGCCATTGTAAAAGGAGCAGAAACAAGATTTTTACCCATCATATTAACTTCGATGACGGCTATAGGTGGTATGATTCCTTTAGTTCTCGAACGATCTCCACTAATATCGCCCTTAGCATTGGTGCTGATTGGAGGATTAATAAGTTCCACGTTATTGAGCAGGATTGTAACGCCTTTGTTATATTTATTGATACCTCCGAAAATTAGTATTAGTTCGGATAAACAGGATTATATAAATTAAATCTTTAGAAGTGAATTATTTAGTTTAATGACTCAAATTGGTCCGCTGTTGGAATCAAGTATTTTATGATACTTTATTGTTTTAACGTAAGAGCTTATTTAAGGAGAATCGAACCAAAAGAATTCCACCGATAATCATCATTATAACTACATAAAACGGAATGATACTGAAAACATAAATATGCGTGCGGTCTAAAAACCACATGAGACTGAGGATGACTCCGATAATCACCATAAACCCACTGAGTTTGTCGAAGCCCGGAATGAAATCTAAATCCACATTATTTTTTATTATGATCAACGTAGCGATCATTGAAACTATAGGTAATGCCTGAAGTAATAATTCTGTGTCCATAATACTTCGTCGTTCCCAAAAGAACGTATAAATGTCGAACGTCACTGCAAATATTCCAGGAATGCAAACCAAATAAATCAAGATTGAATAAAAATAATTCCAAGGACTAAGGTGTCCTTCGTTTTTTGAAAATATTCCTGCCAGAAAAGCCAAACAAGGAATTAGAATAAAGTAAGCTGAAACGCATCCTGGATTCATCTGAACCCAATCAAAAAATTGGCCTAACGTCATAAACTTAAATTTCTAAAAATATTCGTACAGGATCTTCAATAAGTTCTTTTACTCTTACTAAAAATGTAACAGACGAACTTCCATCAATTACCCTGTGATCGTATGATAACGCAAGATACATCATTGGTCGAATTGTTACTTGTCCATTTAGCGCTATCGGTCGATCTTTTATGGCATGCATACCCAAAATAGCGGACTGAGGTTCGTTGATAATCGGCGTACTCATTAAAGAACCAAACACACCTCCATTGGTGATTGTAAATGTGCCGCCTGTCATTTCTTCGAGGCTGAGTTTATTAGCTCTCGCTTTTTCTGCCAGCTCTTTTAGTTTGAATTCAAACTCATGGAGTTTCAAGGATTCTACATTTCTAATTGGAGGGACTACTAATCCATTGGGCGTAGAAATCGCGATACTGATATCTGTGTACTCATGATAAATGAATTCTTCACCGTCTATGAAGGCATTTACTTCTGGCATTCTTAAGAGCACTTGTGCACATGCTTTGGCGAAAATGGACATAAAACCAATTTTAATGCCGTATTTCTCCTGGTATTTTTCATTGTATTTATTTCGAAGTTCCATAAGGGCGAACATATCGACTTCATTAAATGTAGTGAGCATAGCCGATTCATTTTTTGAAGAAACCAATCGTTTGGCAATGGTTCTTCTCATGCGGCTCATTTTTTCTCGGCGTTCAATTCTGGCAGACGGGTCAATAATTGAAATTGCTTTACTATCTGTGGCAGGTTCAACGGGGGCTTGTTTTTTTTCATCTATAAATTGGACGACATCCGATTTGGTAATTCGCTCATCCTTACCACTTGCCTTTACTTCTTTTGGTGAAATATTTTGTTCCCGCATCATTTTGGATGCAGATGGAGAAGGGAAATTTTTGACCGTCTCGGATTTAGGTACACTCGTAGTTTCGGATGCTTTTGACGAATCCTGGGGAACTGGTTTTTTTTCAGATGCTTTTCCTTCATTATTAATTTGAGCCACAACAGCACCCACCTTTAAGTCATCGCCTTCTTTAGCTTTCCAACGTATTGTTCCCGCAGTCTCGGCAGGTAGCTCAAAAGTGGCCTTGTCGGATTCAAATTCGCAAATGGCCTCGTCTAAATTGACAAAATCGCCTTCTTTTTTAATTATTTTTGCCAGCGTTACCTCTGTGATGGATTCTCCAATAGAAGGAACTTTGATGTCTATTTGGCTCATTGTGACTTAATTTAGCTGTAAAGTTAATGTATTTTTAAAGGCAAGTCTATATTATTAAGACTAAACTAAATTAAAGATTAAGCGGGTTTAAATAATTGACGTATTTTGTCACTTTTTACGTTCTGTAACAAAAAAAGACAGTTTACGGAGTGTTTCATTAATGTCATTTTGGGGAAGCACCTCTAAAATTTTTAACGCCTTATCTCGATAATCTATCATAACTTTTTCTGCTTGATCTACCCCATCATAATCGAAAATAAACTTCACCACCTCACGAACTACATTTTTATCCTCTGAGTGTTTGCGAATTTTATCAATGATGTCCCTTTTCAACCTTCCTGGTGCCTGGGCGAGTGCTTTAATCAAAGGCAAGGTCATTTTCTTTTCTTTTATATCATGGATTTTTGGTTTGCCGGTCCAATCCGGAGACAAATCCATCAAGTCGTCCTTGATCTGGAAGGCCATTCCGATGAATTCCCCGTATGAGTTCATATATTGAAGCTGCTCTGCAGAGACCGAATCAATGCTCTTTGCCCCACAGGTGCAAGCAGCTGTTATCAATGAGGCCGTTTTTTGCCGAATGATCTGGTAATAGATCTCTTCGGAAATATCTAAACGTCTCGCTTTTTCCACCTGGAGCAATTCTCCTTCACTCATTTCTTTAACAGCAGTCGATAATATCTCTAATAAATCAAAATGTTTTCGTTGTAAAGCCGTAAGTAGTCCCATGGACAATAAATAATCGCCCACTAAAACGGCTATTTTATTTTTCCATAAAGCATTAATAGAAAAAAAGCCCCTACGCTGATCTGCATCATCCACGACATCATCGTGCACTAAAGTAGCCGTATGTAATAATTCAACTAATGTTGCTGCCGCATAGGTTTTGTCATTCACAGGGCCGAAAAGTTTAGCAGATAGGAGGCAAATCATTGGTCTGAATTGTTTGCCTTTAGTTTTGACAATATAATAGGTGATCTTATCTAAAAGGGGAACCTTACTTTTCATGGCTTCCCGGAAATGCCCGTCAAATAATTTGAGCTCTTCTTTAATAGGTGCCTGAATTTCATCTAATGAGAATGTCATATAGTTTTATGAAGGGGTAAAGATAGTCTTTTGTTTTACCTGGATTTGGAGATTTGTAATTACCCATTCGGTATAATAAGGTAAAAGCTTGCTTTAAATAGTTTAGCTTTGCTTGCAAATAAATCGCCGGGCTTGTTACAATTATTCAGAAAAAATATTTTTCTCAACAGCCTTTTATTAATCCCCTATGCTTTTTTTCTGCACTTGGGTGTATGGTTGCGCAAAGTTCCCATTGAATCACAAGAGGCGAACTGGATCTTTAACCAAAGTTTTGGAAGATTGAGTATTTCGTATGAATGGAATTTGGTTCTATCCGTCATTCTTATCACTATGGAAGCTTTATTAATAAATCGGATTGTGATTCAATATCGACTAAATCCAAACGGACAATTATTTGGTGGTATTTTTTTTATATTATTTTGTGGATTTCACTCGGACACCTTATTACTAAGCGCCCCATTGGTAGGAAATTTATTTTTCTTATTCGCCTTACTTCAACTTTTTAGTATTTATCAAAAAAAGCATTCACCAATTGCCCTATTTAATGTAGGTTTTTTTATTGGTTTAGCCAGTCTGTTTTATGTACCATTTTATATCTTTTTGTTTCTCGGAATAATAGGATTGATGGTGTTAAAAGGATTTCAATTTCGAGAAATGTTTCAAATAATCATTGGATTTGGAGTCCTATATTTTTTAAGTTTTAGTATTTTTTATTTTTTGAATCTGCACGAATTATTTTTAAATATTCAAATAGGCGGATTTTTTAAACCCTATTTATTTTCGATGGTTTTAGGTTCAAAAGGATGGATCGCTTTTAGTATACTATTGATATTGATGTTAGTTTGTTTAGTGCAGTTTGGTCTTTTTCAATCCCGACAAACTATTTTACTACAGAAATACTACGACCTATTGTTTTGGACTAGCTTTATTTCTATGTTTTCCATATTTTTTTTACAAGTGAAGGAAATCAGTCATTTAATTTTATGGATAACTCCCCTGGCCTTTTTGGTGGGTCTCGTCATGAGTAAAATTAAAAATCAGCTTATTGCAGAAACAATCCACCTAATATTTGTGGTCACTGCATTATTTTTACAATTTCAAAATTGGTAAACGATGAAATTTGGTGTGATTGTTTTTCCTGGGTCGAATTGTGATGATGATATGGTCGACATCCTAGCTGATGTATTTAATAAGGACGTACAGAAAATTTGGCATAAGGAAACCAGTTTATCTTCTTTTGGTCCTGGTGATTGTATCATATTACCTGGTGGATTTTCTTACGGTGATTATTTGAGGTGTGGAGCGGTAGCCAGATTTTCTCCGATTATGCCAGAGGTTATTCGATTTGCTCAAGAGGGAGGGCTCGTTATTGGAATTTGTAATGGCTTCCAGATACTATGCGAAGCAGGCCTTTTACCAGGAACACTGCTGTTAAATATGAATCAACGGTTTATCTGTAGGAACATATATTTAAAAGCCTGTACAAACAATTCAGCACTTAGCTATGATCTCGACCTAACTAAACCTCATATGATACCCATAGCCCATGCAGATGGCAGGTATTATGCTGATAATCAAACCTTACAGCAGTTAGTCCAGAATGAGCAAATAATATTTAAATATTGTGATTTTCAAGGAGACGTCAACGAAGAAAGTAATATTAATGGCTCCTGTCACAATATAGCCGGTATTTGTAACGAAAACCGAAATATATATGGTATGATGCCCCATCCAGAACGAGCCTCAGAATCTGCCTTAGGAAATATAGATGGCAGTCATATGTTTAGAAGTGTATTTAGTTGGTTGAAAGAACACCATTCCTTGATAGCCTAATAAGTCTATTTACAAGAATAACCATAATTATCTGATAATCATATTACTCTATCTTGTTAAAGATGGGTTAAAAAACTTGCTCATATGCAACAATAACAACTAATCTCCTTTAATTTTGTAAATCAAGTAACAAAAGCTATTATGCGGTATTCCCATTTAATTTTAGTTTTATCCTTATTTGTCCAGCCTAATTTTGCGCAGATATTAGATCCGGTTCATTGGACAACCGAGGTAAAACCACTGGCAAATAATGAATATGAGATTATTTTTCACGCTATCCTAGATAAGGGATGGTCGATTTACAGTCAAAATAATGATCCAAATGTAATATCACCTACAGAAGTCACTTTGGAGCAGAATACCCAATTTGTCCTTTTAGGAGGTGTTGAAGAGCGCGGGAAACTAAAAAAAGGTGCAGAACCACTTTTTGATAATACTATTTTATCAAAATACATGGAGAAAGTTGATTTTGTACAGCGAATTAAAGTTTTAAAACCTCTTAAAAGTTTGAACGCTTCGGTTTTTTATATGACTTGCGATGATAAGCAGTGTCTGCC
>JALYPU010000141.1 GCA_030856215.1 Bacteroidota bacterium | reverse complement strand
GTTAAAGGCAAGCATTGAACTTGAAGATGTACACCTGGCGCAAGTGCTTAATTACCTGAAAGCCTATAAACTGGAAGTTGGCTTGTTGATCAATTTTGGAAGCAAAAGTTTAACTTTTAAAAGACTTGTTCTATGAAAATAAAATCTGTGCAATTCATAATAAATCCGTGCAAATCCGTGATTCAGACAAGTTATGATATTATTAAAGCACATAGCGGGGAGTTGAAAGTGGAAACGAAAGATCAGGAATTTGCAGAATTTATAATTACTTTACCAATATAAATTACCCCAAACTATAAAATGAAAATATTAGTAGTAGACGATGAACAGGATATGCAAATGTTGTTTGAACAGCGTTTCAGAAAAGAAATCAGAGATAATCTTGTAGATTTTGTTTTTGCTTTTTCAGGAGAAGATGCATTATCTTATCTCAACCAGCATACACACGAAGCAGTTTTAATATTATCAGATATCAATATGCCAGGCATGAGTGGTCTTGACTTATTAAAACATATAAAGCAAAAACATCATCACCCCCCACCGATTGTTATGATGATCACAGCCTATGGAGATAAAGAAAATTATAATCTAGCCATGGAATTGGGTGCAGATGAGTTTATAACCAAACCAGTTGATTTTACTTTATTAAAAGAAAAACTTAAAATAAATCCCTAATGGTAAAAATATTAGTCGCGGATGATGAGGTAGATCTCGAAATGCTTATCAAACAGAAATTTCGACAAAAAATAAGAGAACAACAATATGAATTCATTTTTGCTGTGAATGGTAAAGACGCCCTTGAGAAAATCCGTCTGAACCCAGATGTAGATATTGTCCTTAGCGATATTAATATGCCAGAAATGGATGGACTGACTTTGCTTAGCCGCCTTAATGAATCAAGCCCTTTAATTAAAGCTATCATCGTTTCTGCCTACGGTGATATGGATAATATTCGTACAGCCATGAACCGTGGTGCATTTGATTTTATAACCAAACCAATTAATTTTGAAGACCTGGCGGTTACTGTAGAGAAAACCCTGAATCATGTTATTCAGATCCGTAACACACTTAAAGCTATAAAAGAAAACAATATCTTGAAGATGTATGTAGACGAAACTGTATTAAATTTTATGGCCAGTCGTGAATTTGAGTCGTCATTGATAGCCAATGAAACTGTGGAGGCTACGGTAACATTTATGGATATATGTAGCTTTACTTCCATCAGCGAACACGAACCTCCAGACATAGTAGTGAAGTTACTGAATAATTATTTTGATGTTATGGTGAAAGAAATTATCGCACAGGGAGGCTACATTGACAAATTCATCGGCGATGCAATTATGGCTGTTTTTCGGGGGGATTATCACCTCGACCGAGCTATTGATGCGAGCCTCGCGGTACGAGAAAAAATAGAAAGTTTACCTGCTTTGAAAGGACATATTAAATTTACTCCAAAAGTTTCTATTGGTATTAACAGCGGCGAAATGATTTCTGGTAATATCGGTTCGGCCAATTTGAGACGATTAGACTATACTGTCATTGGCGATGCGGTGAATACGGCTCAGAGATTACAATCGGTAGCTGGTCCTGGCCAGATTATTATCAACGAAATCTCCTACGAAAAAGTAAAAGAATCTTTCAATTGCCGAAAAGTGAAAGAAGTAATTTTAAAAAACAAATCCAATTCAATCATTGTATATGAAGTATTGGATTAATGTACAAATCTTTTTTTAATAAGATAAGTGAACGTTTCCAAGGAATATTGTTTGGACATTGCTCCCGTTTTTTTTTACGAAAAATTAAGTACCGTATGTGGCACGAGGCACGCCATCTGTATACACAATTCGGTTCGATATTTACTTTGCCACTGAAAGTAACCATAACAAAGAAAAACTAAATTGGTGGCGTTGGAAAGCCAAAAAATATATTGACTGACGGAATTACTTACATCAAATAATTAGTTGCCTAAAGAAAACGGGAAGCATTTTTAGCACTTCCCGTTTTTTATGAAATGATTATTATTATTTAATGCACTCCTACCACTTACACGGTAACCGCTGGATTTGCTTCCACATCTTATGGGATAACATTGAATATTACATAATATTTATAAAAAATAGTTGGTTTTTAAAACATTTAATCGTAATATTACGTTTATTTAGAAAAACATGGGATTAGCGAAGGTTGAAGATTTTACAATAAAGGAGAATAAGATTGCGCTTTTTGCTAAAGCGTTAGCGCATCCAGCTCGTGTAGCTATTATACAGTTACTCTTAAAGAAACAATCCTGCATTTGTGGAGATATTGTCGACGAGCTCCCTCTATCACAATCCACGGTATCACAGCATTTAAAGGAATTGAAAAATGCAGGGCTCATCAAAGGAGACATTGCAGGGGTAACCACTTGTTATTGTATAGATGAAAAAGTATGGCTTCAGGCAAAACAATATTTAGGAAACTTGCTAAATTCACCTGTGGCCGATAAAAAGTGTTGTTAAAATAATTTACTATATTATATCGTAATATTACGAAATATTATAAAGAAAGTATTTAAAAAATTAATTGAAATGCAAACTTCAGAAGAAATCAAAACAATGGTCAAAGAGCAATACAGTAAAATTGCTTTGCAGGACAAAAATCAGAATCTCTCCTCATGTTGTGGGGCAACAGCTTGTTGCACAGAGGTGTATAACATTATGGCCGATGACTACAATGCCTTGGAAGGTTACAATCCAGAAGCAGATTTGGGTTTAGGGTGTGGTTTACCCACACAATTTGCAAAAATCAAAAAAGGTGATGTAGTTATTGACCTGGGATCAGGCGCAGGCAATGATTGTTTCATAGCAAGAGCAGAAACAGGAGAAACAGGAAAAGTTATTGGCATTGATATGACAGACGCCATGATCGACCTTGCCCGAAACAATGCAGAAAAATTAAATTTTCATAATGTAGAATTTCGATTAGGCGAAATTGAAACAATGCCCGTTACATCAAAAGTTGCCGATGTAATCGTAAGTAATTGTGTGCTGAATTTAGTTCCAGACAAAAATAAAGCGTTCCAGGAGATACATAGAGTATTAAAACCAGGAGGCCATTTTTCTATATCTGATGTTGTATTGGTTGGTGAGCTACCTGAAAGGATCATGAAAACTGCAGAAATGTATGTGGGATGTATCTCTGGAGCCATCCAGAAAGATAAATATCTCGACATTATTCGGGAAGCTGGCTTTGAAAACATCACATTACAAAAAGAAAAACCAATTACGGTCCCTGATGATATTCTTGGAAATTATCTTTCTTCCGATGAAATAAAATTATATAAAGAAAGTGGGGCGGGTGTTTTTAGCATTACGGTGTATGCTGAAAAAAAGAAAGAAGATTGCTGTGATAAAAATACTTGCTGTAATTAAAATTCCTGACCTATTCAATTCACTTTTCAAATGATACCTAAAATAATTGTAAGCTTTCTAACAGTTCTTTCAATACAGAGTTGTAACAATAGTGGCAAAATGAACTTCAGTGAAAATTCCAGTATGGAATGGAAAGACCCTTGTTGCAAAACCAATAAAACAACCAATTCGAGCAATTCCTTCAGTTGCAAACTCACTTCTGCAGAACTTCAACTGCGTAAATCCACCGTGTTGGAAAGTTTGCGTAAACAAATTTTAGAGACAAAAGAATTAGACAACGGTTATGCATTCAAATTTAATGGAAGCGATAAAATGATTGATGAAATAACAGAATTCGTGAAAACTGAAAGGCAATGTTGTGACTTTTTCACGTTTACTATGGCCATTACGGGCGATACCAGTTCCATTTGGTTTGAAATTACAGGTGCTCCCGAAGCAAAAGATTTTATTAAAACTGAGCTCTCATTATAAATATCCATGTCCAAAACAAAGGTGTTGTTTCTATGTGTTCACAACAGCGCGAGAAGTCAAATGGCAGAAGCCTATCTTAAAAAATTTGGAGGCGATAATTTTTTAGTCGAGAGCGCTGGACTTGAACCGGGAAATTTAAATCCTTTGGCAATAGACGTTATGAAAGAAGATGGTATTGATATTTCTCAAAACCGTACGAATGATGTGTTTGATTTTTATAAACAAGGAAAACTCTTTCAATATGTTGTAAACGTTTGTGATACAGAAGCATCAGACCGTTGTCCTTTATTTCCAGGGATGCATAAAAAAATCAATTGGTCTTTTGAAGATCCCTCAAAATTTATGGGTAGTTATGAAGAAAGATTAGCTGCGACAAGATTGGTTAGAGATAATATAAAAATTGCAGTTCAAAATTTTATTAATGAAGTATCTGATTCACCAGCATGAAAAAATGCATTGCATAATTCCTCGCAGACAATTTTTAAAACTGAAAATAAATAAAGCTGCTCGTACTTTCCTGGCTCAAAAAAATTAATAATACCATAACTGCCCATAATGCTCCTGTAAACCACCATGGCCATTTTCTGGATTCAGTAAGCACCTGCGTGTTTCTAAACATCCAATGAAAAATCAGCATAAACGCGGTTATCATTCCAATCTTTATCATAGCTACATAACCTACTATAGCTTTACCTTGAAAACTAAAATCAAACATAGAATGTAACATTTGCCAGGCACCACTAAATTCTTGCTCTCTGAAAAACACCCAGGTGATATTGATCAATATAAAAGTACCTAACGCTTTTAGAAAATTGATTGAAAAAAAAGTGTGGGTATTTAATTGATTTACCATCATCCGCGCGCTTGTTTCATCTCCAGGAAACTTGGTTTTCATCCACCTTTCTACAGCCAAGTAAAGTCCATGCAAGCCGCCCCAAACTACAAAAGTCCAACTAGCTCCATGCCACAGTCCTCCTAATAACATGGTGATCATCAAGTTGACGTAAGTTTTAAAATTTCCGTCTTTATTTCCTCCCAGTGGAATGTACAAATAATCTCTTAACCATTGTGATAAAGTAATATGCCATCTCTTCCAAAAATCAGAGAACCCAATGGCTGCATAAGGATACCAAAAATTTTGGGGAAGAACAAATCCTAAACAGGAAGCTACTCCAATTGCGCAAGTCGAATACCCTGCAAAATCAAAAAAAATCTGGCCAGAAAATGCAAAAACACCAAACCAGGCGTCCAAAAAATGGAGAGATTCTGTTGCATCAAAAACACTATTAGCTGTTGGTGCTAAAAAAGTGTCCGCTAACACGACTTTCATAAATAAACCTAAGGATAATAAAAATAATCCATCAATAAACTGACTCCTTGTTGCCGATCTGGGACTCTCAAACTGCGGGACCAATTGAGGTGGCCTTACGATTGGTCCTGCAACTAAATGAGGAAAAAACGTAACAAACAACGAGAAATCCAATAAAGATTCTACGGGTTTGCTTTCTTTACGATACATGTCTATGGTATAACAAAGGGTGGTGAATGTGTAAAAAGAAATGCCCGCTGGTAAAATGATGTTGGGTTCCGCTGGATGAAAATCCAACCCAAAAAGATTAACCAGGTTCACAAAATTTTCCAATAAAAATCCTCCGTATTTAAAAAAGCAAAGCATACCTAAGTTTCCAATCAAACTTATTACTAATAGCAATTTCTTTTTAACTGGATCTTCTTGATGATACAGCGCTTTTCCTACAAAATAATCTACTACAGTTGAAAGCCATAACAATAAAATAAAGACTGGATTCCATGCAGCATAAAAAATATAGCTCGCTAAGAGAAGATTTACCTTTTTTACTTTCCAGGGAAGCGGAAGGTTATGGAAAATTAATAATATGATAAAAAAAACTATGAAAGTCAGGGAGTTAAATACCATATAGTTTGAATTTTTTAATAAGGATTATGTTTGCAGTAAGATTAGTTAGTAAAATTAAATTTCCATCCATGTTCATCTCTCAGGATGTTTATGAGTTTCAACGTAAATATTTTTGCACCAGCCTGATCGAGATGTGAAAACTCAGGGCATCGCAGGGTAGTTAATTCCGGATAATCAGCAAAATGAATCCCCTTGCATTTTGTGGTGTCCAACAATTTTTGCCAATATTTATCCCGAGAAAAAACAATATTTTCTCCCGATAACTCATCACCAGTTGAAGGTGTCCTCAAAAAAAGTACTTCTCCTCCCCTGTTTCTGATTTGATCAATCTTTAATTTGACAGCACCCATTAAAGAATCTATTTGATATCGACATGGAGGTGGACGCTTTTTACCTAATTCACCATAAAATTTCCATATGCCCTGCACAAATTTTGTTTCCACAGAATCTGCAGCAAAACGATCGGTCATGAAAGACTGTCTGCTAGCACTTACGAGTTGAAATTCTATTGGAAAAACGGGCAGGCTAAAAACCCCTGCCCTTTTAGGAATCGGTATCCGTTCAATCAATGGGTTTAAAGTAAAATTATCCTTATCCAGGAATACCCATATCGACTGTAAAAATTGATCAATAAAATACGATGCCTTTTGAGCATAAGTCTCTTCTTCAATATATTTGATTCCTGCATTCGGCCTATCGTAAGGCCGTCCATCAAAATTAAAAAACAGTTTTTCGGTTACGTCAATAATCAATTTACCTTTGAACTTTTCATCCGCTGCAAGATCTGCAAGTACAGATATTGGGGTGGAACCCACACAAGCCAACTGGATAGGCCTTTCCCCTGTTTCAGTCATCCAGATATCTGAATCAAGATCGTATTTAATGCGAGATGAACCTATAAAAACAGTGATTTTATCCTTATGCTGATAAACTTTACTTCGTTCATGTGCCCAAAATTCTTTGCCATCATCATAGGAAATTTGGTATCCTTTGTTGCGTAGATAATACTCCCATGAAATAAGGCTTATACCAATTATAACTAAGCTAAATAAACATGCTTTTAGATGATTTCCAGGGCTTTCCATAATAAAATGCTTGATTCGAAAATAAAGATTAAAGGTATTTTATTTCAACAATTATTGCTCAAAATTTAAAAATAAAAGGGTAGTTCAAATAATAGATGTCCGAAACAATTTAAAGCCTTGAGTGTATAATTAAAAAATGGATAGATCGTGTGGATGGTGCAGCACGTATCAAAACATCCCTTATTTCATTCATTTTCAATTTTCATTTTAAAATTACACCTAAGACTTGGATTAATGTTGAATTCAGCATGAAATTATTTCTTTACATTCGAATTAAATCAATTCCAGTGTCTCAATAGATTGAAAATCGTATATTTATACCGTATTTAAGGTACCTCCGATTAGATGCCTTAAAATGGGAGCTTTAAGTTAAGACAAACCTGATAGGCATTAAACCAAAATCAAATTTCAAGGTTTAGAATATAGGATTTAAAATACCCTTTAAACATAATAAAGCATTAATTGAAAATTTATATCAAATATATGGTAAGCCTGCGATGCAAACTTGTCGTTAAGGCAGAGTTAGAAAGGCTTGGTTTGCATTATAAAACGGTGGAACTAGGCGAAGCACAAATTACTGAAAATATTACTCCCGAGCAATATAGTCAACTGAGAAGCGCTTTATTAAAATCAGGACTTGAATTAATGGACGATCAAAAGGCAATATTGATCGAAAAAATTAAAAATATTGTCATTGAAATGGTCCATTATTCTGAAGACCGACCGAATACCAATTTTTCCGATTACCTTACTGATAAACTTCAATACGATTATACCTACCTCGCTAATCTTTTTTCTGAGGTAACAGGTATTACCATTGAACATTTTATTATCGCCCACAAAATTGAACGAGTAAAGGAATTGCTGTTATATGATGAACTAAATCTTACCGAAATATCCTACAAATTGAATTACAGCAGCGTTACGCATCTTTCTAAACAGTTCAAAAAAGTCACAGGGTTAACACCTACTTACTTTAAACAACTCAAATTGCATAGAAAACGGATCACGTTGGAGGATGTGTAATGTATTAAGCGCTTAGAATTTATTTTTTATTGAATCTTCAAATACATGTGAATTGTGTAACACTTTGTTATAATGATGTAACACTTCTAATTTTGGAGATGTTAACTTTGCAGTAATATTTGAAGAAGAAATTGACACCCCAAATAGGGGAAAACCAAAAATCATGTATATAGGATTAAACAATAAAATATTTATAATATGAAAAAAATAATTTTACTTTCGATTTTACTTCTATCCATTAGTACGATAGGTTATTCTACAACCTGGACTGTCATAAACGTAGGATTTACTTTTTCTCCTAATGTCCTTTCTATAACTACTGGAGACACCGTGAATTTTATTCTTGGCGGCGAACACAATGCTCGAGAAGTCAGCGAGGCAACCTGGATGGCGAATGGCAATACTCCGTTACCTGGAGGATTTGAAACACCATTTGGAGGCGGCATGGTATTTCCAGAACAATTGACAATTGGAACACATTGGTATGTATGTTCGGTACATGCTTCAGTTGGCATGAAAGGTATTATTATTGTTCAGAACGTCACAGGTACCGAAGATAATCAACCACAAATCACGTTGGAAACGTATCCGAATCCAATTATTAATTCAATGATAATTAAATCAGCTAACGGGTTAATTGGTTCGCAATATTTCATAACCGATCTTGAAGGTAGACCCCATTTAAGTGGAAAACTGCTAGAAAATACATCCGTTGATATAAGTCATTTAGTACAGGGTGTTTACTTAATCCAGGTAGTCGGGCAACGAAAACAAACCTTAAAAATAGTTAAGTATTAAGTAAAAATTTCAATTTTAATATAATATTACAAACGTCAGCATCTTGTTGACGTTTGTGGTTACTGAGTAAAATATTCCTTGGAACATAAAAATAACTGTATCCATTTTTTTTGGCATTCCCAGAATATAAAGTTTAGAAATGTGTGAATTTTTCAACTTTTTTCAAGAATTATGTAACAAATTCAAAGGGAAAAGAGGCCAATTTTAAGCGAAAACTTAATGCATGGTAATTATCATATTCTTCATTTCACTTTGGTATCTTTCGCTCTTCACTCAAACATTCTTTCTTCACCGTTATGCGTCCCATCGCACATTCACAATGAGCAAGTTTTGGGAACGCGTTTTTTATATATTTTCCTATTTGATGCAAGGAACTTCCTACATGAGCCCACGAGGTTATGCTCCTATGCACCGCATGCACCATGCGTTTACCGACACGGAACTAGACCCGCACTCCCCTAAGTATTTTCCCAATGTCTTTGCCATGATGTGGCAGACCCATAAAGTTTATGCTGGTATTTACAACGGGACCACTCAACTCGAACCACAGTTTTTAATTAATATACCTAGTTGGCCTGCCATAGATAAGTTTGGCGAATCCATTTATTCCCGACTATTTTGGATAAGTATCTATGTTTCAATCTTTGTTCTTTATGCGGATTCACCATGGCTATACTTATTGCTTCCTTTTGTTATATTGATGGGTCCCCTCCATGGTGCCATTATAAATTGGTTCGGGCACAAATATGGTTCTATCCAATTCAAACTTAATAACACATCCAGGAATTTATTTCCCATTGACCTTTTGATGTTGGGCGAAGGCTATCATAATGACCATCATCATACTCCTTCCAGCGCCAATTTTGGATCTCGATGGTATGAAATTGACCCTGTTTATCTGGTTATGCGTTTATTTCACAAGCTCCGCATTATTAAATTAAACAATCCACCTGCCTGACAAAGAAATCTAATTTTTTATTCATAGATATCATTTTAGATTCTGTCATGCAGAAAAATTAATAACAAATTTTTAAACCTAAGAAACATGAAATTACTTCAGAAAAATAAATTTATTATTATCGTTATGTTCCTTGTACTAACGGTCACTTTATTTATGGCCCAAGTCACAGAAAAGCCACAGGCGAAAAGAGAATCCAGTTATTCTCCCGTGATAGAGGAACCTTTAGAAAAAGTCATTTCAAAAGATAAGGCTCAAAAAGAAGCCATTATGAATCGGCAATTAGAATTACTCAATGAACGATTTGATCTTTCTAAAAAAGTAACTACTGAAGTAACGATGTCTAGAGGAAAAGCTATACCTGTAGGTCCAACGGCCAAATTAAAAGGAGTAACCTGGGATCAACTTGGTTCATTAGCACCAGAAGTTATCAAAGAAAAAGGGATTTTTCCATATCTGCCCTTGCCGCATCCAAATCATCCTGTAGGAGGAATGATCTTTCCTCAGATGGAAATTAAAGAACTCTCTCGACTACTGCGATTCGATCTGGACTTTGATCTTCCAGAACATTTTCTACCTGAATTTCCACCATCGCTGTTTTTAATCACGCATAAAGATCTTGGTGATGTGTCACAAGGCAAAATGATTACTATTGACAACTTCTATGATCTTTTTAACGGGTTACTAAATCCCAAACAATTAGAAGGGTTGCGGCTTTTGGTTTCGCAATTTCCTCAACAGCAGTTTAATTCGACGGCTGATCGTAAAACAGAAAAACCAAGTCTTGGAGTAACTTGTTTTGATTGTCATGTAAATGGTCATACATCAGGTGCCATTCATTTAGTTGGCGATATAAGACCCCAAATGAACCGAAACCGCATTGAAACGCCTTCACTTCGTGGAGTAAATATTCAACGCCTTTTTGGTTCACAGCGTGCCCTCAAAACCGTAGAAGATTTTACAGAATTTGAACAACGGGCTGCTTACTTTGATGGTGATCATTTGCTCGCTGCAAAAAAAGGTGTTAACATTTTGGAAAGAGGAAGCGAAGTCCAATTTATGGCAGAGTTTCAAGAATTACTTGATTTTCCACCTGCACCCAAGTTGGACATTTATGGAAAATTGGATCCGAAGAAGGCTACGGAATCTGAAAAAAGAGGAGAAATGTTATTTTTAGGTAAAGCAAAGTGTGGCAATTGCCATACGCCTCCATTTTATACTGATAATCTGATGCACGATCTTCAAGTAGAAAGGTTCTATAAATCTCAAACAATTAACGGACAATTTATTCGTCCTGAGGGTCCAATTAAAACGTTTCCATTAAGGGGGATTAAAGATTCGCCTCCGTATTTACACGACGGCAGGTTGCTTACATTGGAAGATGTCGTAGAATTCTTTAACCTTATTCAGCAAACACAATTAACCATGCAAGAGAAAAAAGATATTGTGGCATTTATGCGACAACTTTAATATCTAACCGAATCCAAAAAATATTTACCTATTTTAAGAATTACATAAAATAGTAAATAAAACTTTCAAATTATTTTTTACTCTAAAAATAACACTATGCGCACTTTAGGAAAAAATATTAAGCTGACTGAGACTAATTATACCATTAGTTACCATGATGAAGGACCGGATGGAAAGCCGGTTATAATTTTCATTCATGGCTTTCCATTTAATAAATCTATGTGGAATGTTCAGACTGAAGCGCTGAAAGAAAGTTTCCGAGTGATTACATATGACGTTCGTGGACACGGAGATACAGATTCTGGTATTGGGGATTTCTCTATAGATCTTTTTGTAGACGATCTACTTTTTCTGATGAATTCGCTTAAACTTGATAAAGTAGTTTTGTGCGGGTTGTCCATGGGTGGATATATTGCTTTAAATGCAATCAAGAAATACTCGGAACGCTTCGAAGCGCTTGTATTGTGTGATACCCAATGTGTAGCTGATACACCTGAGCAGAAAGAAAAACGGATGAAAACTATAGAAAGCATCCAAGAAAACGGTGTCGAAAAATATGCTGATGAGAGTATTAAAAATCTTTTTACTTCCCAATCCATTATCCAAAAGCATGAAGGCATAGACATCATAAAGGACATGATAATAAATACCACCGTAAAGACCTTATGCAGCACATTACTTGCCTTATCCACCCGCAGAGAAACTTGCAGCAATCTTTCGGATATTAACATACCCGTTTTGATTATGGTCGGAAAAGAAGATAAAATCACGCCGCCTGAAGCCGCTCAGTTTATGCATGAAAAAATTGAGAATTCCATCC
Organism: Bacteroidota bacterium; assembly: GCA_030856215.1. Classification (GTDB taxonomy): domain Bacteria; phylum Bacteroidota; class Bacteroidia; order Chitinophagales; family Saprospiraceae; genus Vicinibacter. Next base: position 9,673 of record JALYPU010000141.1, on the reverse strand, counting down.
TAATTATCCTTGATCACGCAGCGCATGTAGCCAACATAGAAAACTCTTTAGAATTCAACCATCAGCTTAAGAACTTTTTACATCAGTTTGTTGAAAGTTCACTTTAAGAAATGCTTTAGAAAGTAGATCCATCTTCTTTTTTCCGAAGAGCACCCAAAAAGTTTAGCCTAAAATCTTCAAGACTATTCACTACCAAAAGAACCTTAGATTCAGTTTGGAATTGAATAGGTTTATAATTATTTTTGTCACAGACAAAAGAAATTAATGTAAAACCTTTGTTTAAAAACCCACTAATTTCAATTCTCTAATATCCATTCAAATGTAAACCCATTATCATGAAGCAGCTATTTCGTACTTTCTTCTCAATTATACTGCTTGCAATAACCTTGAATGTTGTTGCACAAAGCTATACAAACCTTGCAGGCAACTGGCTAGTAAATGGAGACGCATCGATACCTGCTCAGATCACTCAAAATGTACAATATTTAACGTTTTCATATGCCAATGGAACTTCCAGCGGGTATTACTATAGTGCTAATCAATTATACGCTAAAGAGTGGAATGCCTACGCTACCCTTTCCGCAGACGGAAATAAAATTACCTGGGACAATCAATACTGGATACGAGCGAGTACTACTCACTATCCAGATCTTAGTGGAACTTGGTATGTGAATAGCGAGGCGTCAGTTCCCGCGACAATTACCCAAAACGGTCAATCACTAAATTTTTCATATTCTGCAGGCAGCTCTGAAGGTTCTTTTAACTCGACAAGCCAGGTTTATGCAAAAGCATGGAATGCGGTAGGTAATATTGCAGCGGATTTAAAATCAATAACCTGGAGTAACCAAACATGGACCCGTTCAACTAAAACTACTACTGGGAATAATGGTCCCAAAGGAAGCCACCGGTATTGCCGATTCGAATTGTCTTCTTTTTACTCCGCTTCCGGGGCCCTAGGCTCTGCATGGGGAAGAAGTGCCACTGAACCTCCCATTCCAACAGTTATGGCCGTTGCAGCCATTTCTGCCCATTTAAGTCTAGTGGCTAGTACGTTTGCCATGTATGAAGATTGTCTTCAATATGATCTTAGCAAGGTGCGCAACCTAAGAGCACGTTTGAGTTCTTTATCATCTAGTCAAATTACACAAGAAATTGAAATAATCATTAAAGAGTTGGAGATTGCCGTTTCAAGAGCACCCTTCACCTGTGATAATGGGGTCAATCCTATTTCTTTGTATGTAGGTGGTGTACATTTGGGAGCAGCCCAGGCATGGGCATCAGCTCAACAATGCCGGGCAGCGCCTATGCCAGCTGTTGTAGCAACAGTCATCAGAAATCATCTGACAACAGCTGCAAGTGCATTGACGCCTTATAGCCCTTGCCTTCAAGCTACAATGGCGGATGGAGTCACCAAGATTTTGGCTTTTGATTTTGCCAGTATCGGGATGGTCCCACTGGCTTCCATGAATTCTATTGAGGCGCACACGAATATTGTAGGAATACATACGCAATTATTATGGGCTATAGCCTTGTCTGATTGTTGCTGTACTTGTAAAGGTAGCACGGGTACAGGAGGAGGTTCTGCGTGTGATGCAAGTTGCCAGGATTACTGCAAACAAAAAGGATATCAAAATGGACGCTTCAATGGCAAAACACCTTGCTTGTTGGGAGTTGTTTCAGGTGGTCTAAGCGAAGGCTGCGATTGTTATTAAATGATTTCAGCGTGTATTTAACTCGAAATAATTCGAAGCAGTTTTTATAATGTTGTTGATTCAAGTATGAGTAATTGACATCTTTAAATATATTTTTAAAGCAATACGACATTTAATTTTTACTAAATATAAATTCAAACTAAACTATTTGGACTATAATAGTTCAAGGATAAAAAATGGTCATATGCCGACAATAAAAAGAATCGGAATACTGGGTCTGGGCGGAGTCGGTGGATATTTTGGTGGCTACTTGGCTAAAAAATATTTCCAATATCCAGATATAGAAATCATATTTATAACGAGATCACAGACTGAAAAAATCATTAAAAAGAGCGGTCTGACACTTATTACACCTACCGAAACGAACGTAATATACCCCAGCATGGTGACGAGTGACCAGAATGAAATCGGGATTCTTGATCTATTAATTTGTACCGTCAAAAGTTACGACCTGGTAGAAAGTCTCAGTTCGTTAAAAAATTGTATTAGCGAAGAAACCATCATTTTACCTTTATTAAATGGTGTGGATGCGAAAGAAACTATAGCAGTGATTTATCCAAAAAATGAAATTTTGGATGGTTGTGTATACATTGTTTCCCGTTTAATAGAACCTGGCATCGTCAAAAAAAGTGGAAACATTCAATCGTTATATTTTGGATCGAAATCCGCACCTACAGAAAAACTTAAACAACTTGAAAAAATATTTCAAGAAGCAAACATAGACGCATACTTATCAGAAAATATTGAACAAACTATTTGGGAAAAATTTATTTTTATATCAAGTCTGGCCAGCTTGACAAGTTATCTAAATCTCTCGGCCGGACAAATTTTAGAAAACGAACTGCATACCAATATTCTAAAAGTTCTAATAAAAGAATTAATATCAGTCGCGGAGGCCTTACATATTTCATTACCAGCGAATATTTTTGATAAGACCTTACAAAAAATAAAAAACTTGCCTTTTGATGCAACATCATCCATGCATCACGACTTCCAGAAAGGTGGTAAAACAGAATACCGATCGCTTACTGAATATGTTACGTTGAAAGGAGTTAAGGTCTCTGTAGCTACGCCTCAATTTGATGTCATATTAGCTGACTTTATAGCCCGGTGATAAATACCTTCATTTAATAATGATGACCTAAATTTCGATCAAGTATAAATGATCTCCATTAACTAACTTTGGCAAAAAAAAACGATGGACCGACTTGTAAAAATTAACCAAAAAGAAGATATTTTTCCTGAATATCGTGGGACGCCCATCGGTCAACTGCTTGAATTTCACAATCTTAATCGACCTTTTGAAACGTACACCCAAGCCAAAATTCTGGTTGGAATGTGTATGGATAACCGAAAGCACCTAAACATGCCCGATAATTTTGCCTTCATTATTAGGGCAGGAGGCGCAAATTTGAGAAACAGCGGATTCAAGGTCTCCTTTGCGATAGCTATTGGAAATATTCAACACATTGCGCTCATTGGTCACAATAACTGTGGTATGGTAAATTTAATTTCGCGAAAAGATGAGTTCATCACGGGTCTGGTCGACAAAGCTGGTTGGGATAGAGAGCAAGCGGAAGAACATTTTATGAAATTTGCTCCGTTGTTTGAAATTGGAAACGCTATCGACTTTGTATTGAGTGAAGCCATACGTCTCCGATTAAAGTATCCAAAAATTACCGTTGTCCCTATGCATTATACCGTTGATGACAACCGACTCCATTTAATAAAGGAATAAATACACCAGGATAAAATCGTAATACCAAATTTACAAAGCTGTATTGCAAGATTATCTTCTACCAAAATATAAAAACCCAAAATGGAAAAATTTAATTTTCATGAAGAGTATATTTTGGAAAATGACATTGTATTCCTTAGACCTTTAACAAAAGATGATTTTAATAATTTACTTGACTTTTCAATAAATGAACCGGAAATATGGAAATACTCGTTAGTGCAAGCGGGAAGTCCAGAAAATTTAAGAAACTATATAGGGTTAGCAATGGAAGGAAGATCGCAAGAAAAAGAATATCCATTTATTGTTTATGATAAACGCAAAAATAAATTTGCCGGGAGTACTCGATTTTATGATATACAATTATTAAGTAAGACGTTACAATTAGGATACACTTGGTATGGAAAAGAATTTCAAGGAACGGAAGTAAACAAAAACTGCAAGTACTTGCTACTCCAATTTGCTTTTGAAAAAATGAAAATAGAGCGTGTGGAATTCAGGGCGGACAACAAAAATGAACAAAGTATACGTGCCATGAAGAGCATTGGTTGTATTGAAGAAGGCGTACTTCGCAGTAATGTAATGTATCCAGATGGAAAGCGAAGAAACAGTATTGTACTTAGCATTCTACATGATGAATGGCAAGATACAATCCAGCGTCATTTGAAACAAAAAATTACCAAATAACCATCTATTATTTCTCCCTCATCATATTCAATTTCTTAGCACTTTCCGATACCAACTTTTTGATGTGTTATCTTTCAGTTCTATCAGATAAAATCCTGTCGCTACTTGGCTCATATCTAGTTTAACCCGCTTCTCCCCTTTCGACAAAAATGTATTGATTACATTTATTCCACAAATATCAAATGCCGAAATCAAATAGTCCGACGTGGCCGCTTGATCTAATTCAATAATTAAATTAGAATTGGTTGGATTAGGAAATACATTAAACATATTGTGAAAAAGATCTTGCGTTATTGTTGCGCAGGTTAAACGATTAAATGTTACTTCACCACCTGAATATAAGTCGCAAGTTTTATTACTATCTGCATCAAAATTTTCTAGTGCTCGGATCAACTTGTTTACATGGTTAGATGCTGTCGTCCATGAATTGGCAATATCATCCCAGTGCGCTACTCCACTTATGCTATTTCCGCCTATAATGGAGAATAGTCCTCCTACGTACAAATCTCCACAATGGATTTTCATATCATAAATACCTTCGAAACTCATGTTAACTCCTGAATTCATTGAAGCCCATGTGCTGCCATTCCATTGGGCAATAAAATTAGTGCCCGATACAGGAATGCTTCCATTTACAGCTTCCATAAAACGTCCACCAACGGCCAACTGATTTGGGCCAAATTGTTGAATAGCTTTTACACCTTGGCCAAAGTTGGATGGGATGAGGTTGATTCCGCCGCCTAGTGCAGTCCAGTTGTTATTGTTAAAAATGGCGATGTTATTAAACGTATTTAATGGAGTAGGAAAAACACCTCCCGCAACAATTAGTCCATTGTATAGTCCCAATCCACTTACGGCACCCGTATTCGTTGAAGCTACATTTATTCCATTACTTAGAGGAGACCAAATGATTCCATTCCAAGTACCAATATTGTTCAATGCAGTCGTTCCTGCAGAAGTAAACTGCCCACCAACCACTAAACCGTGAATTGCAGAAGTTAACAGTGAAGCTACTCTTGAGAAAGTACCGCCTGAAACACCCTGGAAACTAAAATTCCAAGCCCCACCTGGTATAGTGCCCGTCCATTCAGCTATGTTACTACTAGGATTTGAAAAAGTACCCCCTACATATAATTTTCCATTGTAAACAGCAAGGGCTTCCACGACTCCATTCACACCTGCACTCAACGGATGCCAGTTGGTTCCATCCCAAGCGGCCAGGTTGTTCGATCCGCCAATATTAAACCCTTCGCCTCCTATTATCAATTTCCCGTCATAGACGACCATATCATGTATGAAAAATTGATTGGATACAGATTGCCAAATAGAGTTTCCCTGACAATTAGAACAACAAGTATCTAAAACATCTTGTAAGCATTCATGAAAAGCGATATCATCCACTGCAATGTCACAACCCGACTGTGAAAAAGGAGTTCCAAATCTTAAATCAATCTGTACGGGACCTGTAGTACTGCTGGTCCAATTTGCAGTTAGATTCACCCAAACATCTGGATTTTCTGGTAATGGAGGTGTTGTGGCTTGTAGGGTATTATTAATCCACAATTGTATAGTAGGATCTGTAAAATTATTTTGTGGGGTCACCAGGTTATTTACAAATGCACAAAATGAATAGTGATGTGTTGTTATGACATTTACATTAGCTATCCAAAAAGGAATACCAGCCGCTAAACCATCAGCAATGAAAAAATTGCTTAAAGCATTTCCCATCGTATGATCTATACCGGCCCAGGCAGTATTGACAAGCTCCGTCGAATTGCGAATTGAATAATCTCCCGAACCCAATGCCAATGGTATAGGTCTGAATGCGTAGTTGGAAGTAAAACCACTATTACCCTGGGAAAAATCCCCATTCAAAACCAGATTTGGTCCCGGAACTTGGCCACTTGGACAAGCACAGGATTGAAATGGCAATACCGGGCAACTGAATGTAAATCGTTCTTCACATTTTTGTGCTACCCCACCTGCACTGTAATTATAACTCACATTAATGGTGAATGGATTCACAGCACCGCCTACACAAAAAATTCCAGGATTAATAAAACCACCTGGAATGAATCCGGAAGTATGTCCAATCAACATTTGATTCCCATTGGTATTAATCATCCAATTTGGATTCGCAATGATATTGAGGAAACTGCCTGAGCTTAAGTCCAATTGAATACTTGTAAAACAATTTGGTGCAACAGAATCTCCTAAAAAATCAAAACAACAAAACAACTGATTAATATCCTGGATTACATTTAGAAACGTGTACAAAGAATCGCACTTGGTCCTTGGAGTTGGTACCTCTTCAATACAAATATTGTCAATCATTCCCCAGGACACTGTTGTAGCATTACCAGTAATGTCCGGATTATTATTGAATGCACGTATGATCAGGTTTGACCAGTTGGACGTGGCGGTCCAATTTGTAATCGAATATGAATTCCATATCTGACTAGTGATGTTTCCACTCTGTCCTATATTTTCACAATTCGTCGTGCAGTTATATGTTGGCATACAAGCATTCGCTGCACTAAAACCAAATCGAATGTATTTGGAAGGCAACTGCGAATCATCATAAAAACGGGCGCAAAAATTAATGTTGTAAGTATGTCCGGATTGGAAATTTACATTTTGACAGATGGATTCCCCTTTATCCCGGTTGCCCCACATGAGCATGGCGTAGGGATCACAACAACTATCGATGACTACTTGCGGAGTTTGTGTGGCAGTTGTCCAATTGCTGGATGCTCCGGGGCTGCCTAAATTACCCAGAGCAGCTCCCTGGAAGAATCCGGAGTTCTGGACCAGATTATTCGGGCAAGCTAAAGTTGTACAGGTCGTATCCGTAAAACATTCATGAAAAACGATGTCGTCTATAGCAAAATCAAATCCGGCATTTGAAGATGCTATTCCGGGTCTGATTTCTATTATGGCTGTTCCGTTAGAGAGACTAGTCCAGCTGGCACTAAGATTTACCCAAACATCCGGAATCTCAGGTAAATTTACAGATGCCAGAAAGCTTCCATTTATCCATAAATCGGCGACTGGATCAGCAAAATTTTTTGTTGGAATAACAAGGTTATTGACAAATGCACAAAACGAATATTGCCTACCTTGTACCACATTTACATTTGTCCTCCAACAAGCATTCGTGTTTCCACCATCGACTACCATAAAATTACCTAGTGGTAATCCATTTGTATGATCAGTGCATGCCCATTGTGAATTAATAAGGTTTGTAGAATTTCTTATGGAATATTGACCATTACCTAAAGCTATAGTGGGTTGGAAAATATACGAAGACGTGAATCCTGTATTTCCAGCGGAAAAGTCTCCGTTGTTTACAAGATTTGGTCCTGGGTTCATCCCGTTGGCACAGGTACATGTATTAAAGGGTAAAGCAGGACAATTTAGAATGTATCGCTTTTCACATTTTGCAATTGTACCAAGATTTGGATAAAGATATGAGACGGTCATTGTGTATGGATTTGTAACACCAATGACACAAAAACTTCCCGGATTACTATTTCCAGCGGGTACAAAACCAGAAGACTCCACAAATTCAATTAGAGTTCCTGAACCACTTGTGGTCCAGCCTCCATGCGCGTTTACATTATTGAAACTACCCGAACTTAAATTAATCTGAATTTTGGTAAAACAATTAGGTGTTGGGTTATCAACAAATAAATTGAAACAACAATTTGGTGGTATGGTATGTAATTGATCGAGGAATGTGAACAATGAATCACACTTTGGTCTGGGAGATACTATACAAAAAATTTGTGAATCCTGGTATGTCTTAGTAAGTAACAAAGTAGTTGAAAAGTCCACAGGCGACGATACCATTGGCACGGCTCGGGTGGCGACTGGAGCACGTCTGATAATGTCCGTTATAGGGTTGCGATAACAATTTGAAGAAGTCCTACCCAAACTATCGGTTTTAATAGCCAGAATATTGAAATCGAAACCGGCGGGAGGATCTGCTTTATAGGTATAACCGGTGATCAAGTACTCATCATTAATAAGGGGCTCTACGTTAGATCCATGGGAAGCAAAACCTTGGTCATAAAGCCGAGACCAAAATACTTGATTGCCGTTATTACTTACTTTCATCAAAAGACAATGACCTGTTGTTGTTGCAGGTCTTGGCGGGGATGTCAAGCCTTCTGCTCTTCCGGTTATCAGTAGGTCTCCAGAATTTGTAAACTGAAAATGTGCAGCCACTTCTACATCACCAACAATTTCATAAGTATTTGCCCAAAGAAGATTACCCGTGATACTTGTTTTCATCATAAATACATGTATTTTGTTTGTGGATGACTCCAGGGAATACCCTGATACCCAAAGTTCTCCATTTAATTGAGTATTATAAAGGCAACTACCTTGAATACATGTCGCATAATCTGCGGTATTGGGTGCTACGTCATACGTATTCATCCAGGAAAGATTTCCATTGGCTGCATTGATGCTGAGGATGAACATTTCGTCATTTCCATTATTTGCTACTGCTACACCGGAAATAAAATATTCATTAGGTAAATTTGAGCAGGCTGCAGATAAGTTTGTAAATTCAGTAACAGAAGTGGCGATAACGGATATGGGTAATGTATAGATTCTGTTCCAAATTTGATTGCCGGCACAATCTAATTTTACTGCCTGTATAGAATAATTACCATTTATTACTCGTTTGGAACCGACCAGAATAAAATCACCATTTCCGTCTTCTTTTATACAAGTAGCGAATTCATTTGCATTTGCCGTCCCTATTAACTTTGTCCAAATGGGGTTGCAGTTAAGATCAGTACGCGTAACAATTACGTCATTGTGGACTCCATTATTTTGTTCTCCGGCAATAATATATCCACCATTTCCACAAACAGTTTTTTCCATCCAGGATGCAGTTTCTACGTCATCCTGTCCAAGCATTTTTGAAGGATTTATGACATAACCCAGTGAATTGAGTTGTACATGTTGTATATCTCCCAACGTGTTGAAAATTCCAAGCGGATGATTCTTGTGATCTGCGAGTATTAGAAAATCACCTGAATTCGTCATGAGACCCCGCAATGCTGCTTCGTTTGTCGGGAAGGGATATCCAATAGACGTCTGGAATTGGGCAGGTAAGCTCAAGCTAAACATGGAGAGCACAGCGATAATCGTTTTATGGATTGGGTAAAGGAATTGACGTTTTTCCATTTTTATAGATTTTGTATTCAATAATATCAACCTAAGATTTAAAGAACTTGCAATTCGATAAATTGGGACTACAAATAATAAAGCCAGGGGTTGACTTAAACGAATTCACTGTTCGATTTTGTAAACAAGAATACAAACTTCGGTCAAAATGGGTTAAATCAACCAAAATAAAACCAACTAAGTTACACAATTTGACGGATATGCATCTTTGTATCCGTCCCACGAACTACATCTTGTTTGATTACACCGATACTAATAGCTTTGCTTTAAAAAATAAAATGACAAAGCAAGAATTCGAATTATTATTTAGCGAGTTAGAAGAAAGTGGTAAGTCCAT
>JALYPU010000087.1 GCA_030856215.1 Bacteroidota bacterium | reverse complement strand
GTAATAATGATATTTGAGAAATACTTTATCCATCAACTTGCAGTAGTTTGTGGGATGTGAATGTAGTGCTAGCAGTAATATTGAATGACTTATAACCTTATAAAACTTTACTATATTTTATTGTCAGGTAGAGAGTAGTTTTATTTTTTTCTTAGATGTCCTAGTAGTTTTACATCATTGACACAATGAGTATCTAAGGCTTCATTTTTCATCGTAATTGAAAATTTGCTCGTAATAATTGGATGATTATTCAGCGCAGCAGGGTGTCAATTTTCCAACCATCACTCAGAATATACACATTTCCATTTTTAAGGTGTGTTTTCAGAAAAGGTTTGACTTGTATATTTTGAGTTATGCAGGAGTTTATTCGCTTCCTGGTAGTTGTTGCGAAAATAATAAATATCAGTAGTACGTGCTATTACAGTAAGTCCTGCTATCATAATTGTGACAAAAAGGACAAACTATTTTTTGTTTTCATATGGCGAGTATTAAATTTGATAGAACAAGTACCTATAAAAACAATGTAATCTTTTGATCAAAGTTAATGGACCTTATTTCTTGACCTTTGACCCTTGACCTTTGGCCCTTGACCTTTGGCCCTTGACCCTTGACTATTGACTATTGACTCGTGACCTTTGTATTTTTCCGAAATATTAATTATCAACACAGGATATTGATTCAAAATCAAATATTTATGTACCTTTGCGCCGCTAAAACTGATCTCAGTGATCACATTTGGTAATTGTTAAAATTAAAAAATGAGTACTTACTTAACAAAAGAAAAATCAGCGGAAATTTTCACTCAGTTTGGAGGATCCGTGACCAATACAGGTTCCACAGAAGCCCAGATTGCACTTTTTACCTTCAGGATTCAATCCCTGTCAGACCACCTTCGCACCAATCGCAAAGACTTCTCCTGCAAAAGGACGCTGTTGCATTTGGTCGGAAAACGTAAAAAAATGCTTAACTACCTGCACCAAAGGGATTTAAATCGCTATAAATCCATACTGGAACAATTAGGCTTGCGTAAGTAATCCGTTGTTGAACCTTCGCACAAATCATTAATTTTTGCCATTTACACTGAAAGCAACTGTTCAAAGCGAAAAACAGAGCTAATAAGTATAGATAGGCATATTAGAATTTAAACATCAATTATTATGGGACAAAAAATTCCCTTTTCAACTACATTTCAACTACCCGATGGCCGTGAAGTTATTTTAGAAACTGGAAAACTGGGCACCCTGGCTCATGGTTCTGCCTTGGTGAAACTAGGAAATACTATGATATTCGCTAGTGTCGTCTCTAACAAAGACGCTCGAAAAGGGCAGGAATTTTTTCCTCTTTCTGTGGATTATCAGGAAAAATTCGCTGCAGCCGGTAAAATACCCGGTAATTTCTTCCGCCGGGAAAGCAAGCTATCTGATTATGAAGTATTGATATCCAGAATGGTAGACCGCACATTGCGACCCCTTTTTCCAGAAGCATATTTTAACGAAACACAGGTAGTTATTAACCTAATCTCAGGAGATGACGAAACTATGCCGGATGCTATGGCGGGTTTAGCTGCATCTACAGCGTTGTCCTGCTCAAATATTTTTTGGGAAGGTCCAATCTCTGAAGTTCGTGTAGCAAAAATTAATGGGGAATATAAAGTAAACCCCAATCGAACTGAATTAAAAAATTCCACCCTAGACATTATTGTTGGGGCTTCTATGACCAATTTACTTATGGTTGAAGGCGAAGCAAGTGAATGCTCCGAAGCAGAAATGTTGGAAGCCATTAAAATTGCACATGACGCCATTAAAGTACAATGCCAGGCACAGCTGGATCTTGCAGCCCAATTAGGAGACCGAGTAAACATTAAACGAGTTATTCCTCCTATAGTAGTCGATCAAGAATTGGTAAGTTTTTTAGAGGTAAATGCAGGACAAAGAATTAAAGAAATAGCTAGTGCGGCCTCTGATAAAAATACACGCAATGAAGCCTTTTATAAAATCCTTGAGGATTCTATTGAAAAACTAACCCTTGAAAAAGGCGAAGAATATATGGTGGAAGGTAGAGCAAAGCTTCAAATCTATTACGATAAATTGCGTAAAAAAATAGTTAGAGAAGTAGTACTGGATACTGGTAAAAGACTTGATGGCAGAACAACGACAGAAGTACGTCCGATATGGACAGAAATCGATTATTTGCCAGCAACGCACGGCTCATCCATTTTCAATCGAGGTGAGACCCAAGCGTTGACTTCGGTAACTCTTGGCACCAAAGATGATGAGATGTTGATCGATAACGCCTTGTTGCTTTATGATGAAAAATTTATCCTCCATTATAATTTCCCTCCATTTTCAGTTGGCGAAGCCCGCCCAATGAGGGGTCCGGGTAGGAGAGAGGTAGGCCATGCAAACTTGGCAGCCCGATCTTTACGTAAAATTATGCCAAAGGATTTCCCTTATACGGTTAGAATAGTCTCCGATATTTTAGAATCCAACGGTTCCTCTTCAATGGCTACTGTTTGTGCAGGATCATTGGCACTGATGGATGCAGGCGTTCCCGTTACTTCAGGGGTATCAGGAATAGCTATGGGCTTGATCACAGAAAATGGTAAGACCGCTATCCTTTCTGATATATTAGGTGATGAAGATGCTTTAGGTGATATGGATTTTAAAATCACCGGTACCCGTAAGGGCATCACGAGTACGCAGATGGATATGAAAATCGAAGGGCTTTCCTTTGAACTATTGGAACAAGCTTTGAACCAGGCAAAAGAGGGTAGATTACACATACTAAATTGTATGGAGGAATCTATTACAGTCCCAAGAGCGGATTTCAAACCACATGCCCCACGCATTGTTGAGATAATTATTGAAAAGAGTTTCATCGGAGCTGTCATCGGACCGGGTGGAAAGATTATTCAGGAAATGCAAGCTAAAACCGGTACCAAAATAAATATCGAAGAAGTAGGAGATAAAGGTGTAATTAATATCGCCAGTAATAATAAAGATGCCATAGAAATGGCTGTCGGTATGATTAATGCTATCACATTCATACCACAAATCGGCGACGTTTATGATGCAAAGGTTGTCTCTATATTCCCGTATGGGGTGTTTGTAGATTTCAGCGGAAAAAGCGGATTGTTGCATATAAGTGAAATATCGCATTCACGCATTGACAATGTAGAGGAAGTCTTCAAAGTTGGTGATATGGTAAAAGTAAAACTTATCGGCATAGATCCTAAGACCAACAAGATGCGTTTATCTAGAAAAGCCGCCATGGAAAATACAGGAGGACGCAATAATGAAGAGTAGTCCTATATCCTGGAAGGATGGCATTATCTTAATATAAACCATTACAGAACGTCTAGCCCCAACGGGGCGTCATTTTATAATCGTAAACCAAACTTACGCACCTACGGTGCTAACAAACTTACGCACCTACGGTGCTAACAAACTTACGCACCTACGGTGCTAACAAACTTACGCACCTACGGTGCTAACAAACTTACGCA
>JALYPU010000093.1 GCA_030856215.1 Bacteroidota bacterium | reverse complement strand
GCAATGAATATCTTTTATTATTTTTCTAAAAATGTTTGGTCTCTCCGAGACCTTTAGTAAATAAATACTAAAGCAATTGCAACATGATTATATTGTCATTTTGGACATGTGATAAGCAAATTTGAATCTTCACCACAACTTTTACCTTGACTTGTTTATCTAAATAAATAAATTTGTAGCCCCGGATGGGGCTTAACCTTTTTAAAAATAATATAATAATTTCTGTTTGCCTCAGAGTGGCAAAACAAAATTATAACGTTCAATTCAGAATAGTTGGTTCCGATAGCGACGGGATTAAAAGAAAATGAAATCAAATTTAGATACGAGCATTTATTTGCCCCTCTGGAGCAATGAATATCTTTTATTACTTTTCTAAAAATGTTTGGTCTCTCCGAGACCTTTAGTAAATAAATACTAAAGCAATTGCAACATGATTATATTGTCATTTTGGACATGTACCTGTGGTAAGGCTTTAATATGTGCTCTAATATCAACGCCACTTATCGTGGTTTCTTTATCCTCCGTTTTAAATTTTACACCTTTCACATCGTGAAGTACCCCTTCAGGTGAAATAGCTTTAATTCCATAGTACTCACCATCCTCTCCTATTGCTTTAATATGTATAATATTTCCAGCTTCACTGACTCCTTTCACATCCAGCTTCTTTCCATCCGCTGTAATAGCCTTAATACTTAAAAGGTTTCCATTTTCTTCAATAGCTTTTACAGGAGCAAAAGCGTCTTGGTTGAATATTATTTTAACCGGCAATTTTTTAGCCCCTTTTATAGCTTTAACATCCATAAACTGGGTATTGCCATCCTCTACAAAAGCCTTAATATCATAAACATTATCATTCATATCCAACGCCTTCACAGGAATTAATCGTCCGGCAGGGTCAATAGCTTTAATGTGCCAGATAGATTGTGTAGTAACATTCCCTGTAAGACCTGCTATAAAGAGAAATGCAATTAAATGTTTCATTTATAAAAATTAGTTAAAAAAAATATAATTCGAAAATAATGACAAATTCTCAAACTAACAGATTGTAAATTCTTAACTCACGAATTCTCTAATTCATGAGTTGCAATTAAAAACTCAACCCAATAAATTTTTTATCTGAATCAGGCCTCACAATGATCATAAGATACATCCAATTTTGGTAGAGTTTAGGATTACGCACCCCTTGAAATTCTTGAAAGTTTTTACTCGAAATAAATTGACTATATCCTCCTTGAAAAGAAATCGCCTGATTCAATTTGAATACAGCACTAAAATCCATCTCTGTTCCAAAATACTTATTGAGTGTCAAACTATTTAAAACAATATCAGCATATGAAGAAAATCTATGAAAATTACCTGAAACAAACCAGCGATCGGAAAAGTCATATCGGGTTTTTAAATAATAATCCTGTAAGCCTGTTGAATTTTCATGCCGCCCTCCATTATAAAAGTAATCCATATACCCATTATGAATATGACCCGTTCCATATAATGGGGTAAAGGCAGCGTGGGTATTGGAGGTAGTCCCGGAAATTACTTCTGTTCCTAAGCTCAGTCTGAACGTTTTCAGGTTTTGAATACCTAATTTAAATGAATAGGATACTTGCATGCCAATATCAAAAGCCTTCAGATTTTTTCCTGAAAAATGCTTACCAAACTGGTAGTAATAAAATCCTGAAAATTGAAGTTTTTCCACTGCATATTTCAACGTCGAAATTCCAACTGTCTGTGAATATCTGGTCCAAAACTTTGTTATAGATCCCACTGAATCAGTGGAAGTCACCTCTCTGCCATCATTCCAAAATAATAATGCATAATCCAATTTTTTCCACTGTTGTTCAAAGCGTATCAACTGTGCTGTTTTATATTGATTCTGAACATTAAAAACTTGTTTTTGCAGGTGTTCGGCTTGCTGATTATACCCTGCGCCAATATGCAATTTCCAGTATTTTTTTTCCAATCGCAGCAAACCAAAATCATGGCTTCTTCCTTGGAGCAACCAGTCTGAATTACCTAAAAATCGGACATTATCGTAATTTAGTTCTTGCCTGCCTAATTTCAAAGACAGGTTGCCATTTATACGCAAATTCACCCATGCTTCATACAGTAAGGTGGATGGATCGGACGTGATGAGTTGGCTTCTACTGCCCCAGGTTCTTACATCCTGTAGTGCTGCATAAACAGATAACTTATCCAAATTATAGAGGCCTTGTATCCGGAATCGCTGAGAAATAAAAGCAGCGGGATCTGCATTCTCTGAAATTAACTTCCCATATCCATTGCGATATTCTGCTCGCTGGATCAATTGAAAATTAAAATTAAACTGAGCGTAAACATTAGTGATTGTCGCAGCTACAATACCACATTGTAAAATGAATTGTAATGCAATCTTAAAATTTTTCATGGTATTTCAATTATTGAGAAGCTTTATAATTTGACTTACGGTTTCAGCATTGTCTACGCCGAGTCCTTCTTGTTGATGCACCAAATTTCCTTCTGCATTAAAAACACTAATAATATTAGAATGCGAAAAATCTAAAGGAGAAATTTGTTTGTATTTCACAGACAACACATTCGCGAATTCTTGAGTACTTTCTTCTGTTCCTTGAAGAAAAATCCATTGATCTTCATCCATAAAATTTTCCTTTGCAAATTTTAATAACCGCTCTGGTGTATCTACTTTAGGATCAATACTGACTAAGACAAATGAAATCCGGTTTAATTTGGTTTTTGAAATTTGTGCTTCAATATTTCTCATGTCTGCAACAAGTCTGGGACAGGCTGCTTTGCAACTTGTGTAAATCATCACCATAACCAGGACTTTTCCTTTTAAATTTTCTAATTTAATGTCCAAACCATCTTGTGTTTTCCAGTTGGATTGAAGATTAAATATAGATTCTCCGTTATCTGGATTACTTACATGAGTCGAGCTTGGTACCGTTCTATTGGTATCACAAGAAAAATGGATTATTAAAAAAACGACTCCAACTAAAATATTTTTTATTCTCACGTTAATTAATTTTATCCTTTACGCATCTAAACCCCAAATTTTGGATGCAATAATTTGCTTTCAAGCTACCTCGAAAAGCATACCGCATAAAAGCCGCATAATTCATCAGATCTTTCGCTCCCAAAGAACCACCGCCACAAAAAAGTTTATTATCTATACTTCCATCCTTTCTGGACTCTCCGGTGATCATAACAGAATTAAAATCAGCAGTCCACTCCCATACTAATGCATGCATGTCATATACACCCCAATAGTTTTCGTATGAACTACCTACAGGATTATTATAAGAATTCTGCCTTTCATATTGCATTAAAATGAATTGATTAAAAGATTCCAATTTCCTGGCATCAGCATATCTATTATCAGCATTACCTGCATATTCCCATTCTTCTGTGGTAGGCAGCCTCTTACCCAAACACTTACAATAGGCTTTTGCAGCAAACCATGAAATATTTGTTACCGGATAATGTAACATAGCGCTATCCAGGCTGGAGGTATCATTCATCCAATTTTGCAGATAATTCCCATCGGCAAAGATTTTTTTAATATGAGACCTTCTCCAATTATAAAAATACTTTACAAAAATCTCAAACTGTTTTTGTTGCACTGGAAAAATATCCATATAAAACTCTTGAACTTTAACTAAACTTGAATCGGCAGTAAACGTGGGAATATAGTATCCCGAGTCGATTTTTTTCATTGCCTGCGGAACCGATTGCTGAAAATTATACATAGCCGTAGTATCCTCCTGAATTTTAGACGGAAAAGTATTTGAATGAACTTTCGTAACTTCCGTTGGCGATGTACAAAATTGAACAACTAAAGAAATAATAAAAAGTAGTGTTATACCACTTATGATTATTATTCTATTTTTCATTTCACTTACTTTCGTCGCTTACTTACCATTTCAGCCTTTATGTCCGTTTTATTATTTCCCCAATTATGATAGACATACGTAAGCACATCGGCTATTTCTTCATCGCTCAGATTTTGAGAAGTCATAACACTATTGTATTTAGATCCGTTGACAGTTATTTCACCAGTTAGTCCATGAAGTACAATATCAATGGCTCTTTGCGGATCAGCATTTAAATAATCTGATCCGGAAAGCGGAGGAAAAGCGCCTTTCACTCCGTCTCCATTGGATTGATGACAGGCGAGACAGGTCTTTGTATAAACTTGCTTTCCAAAAACCAATTTTTCTTCCAGGTTAGCTGCTTTTTGAACCCCCGTGGATTTGCCATCCGTAGGCATACTTTGCAAGCCTCCCCCTTCCGGTTGATAAATACCTTCTACTTGTTTTCCCGAATAAATATATTTACTATCAAATCCAGTGACCACCAACTTTCCAATAGCTCCTTTATTAAATGCCCTGAAAATAGAATGATCTACTAATATAAATTCGCCGGGGACTTCCAATTTAAATTCCACTATGGCTGCGCCACCTGCAGGAATTAAGGTGGTTTGCACATTTTTGTTAATCATAGAACCTCCTTCGATATAAACATTATCAAATATTTCACCAATTACATGGAATGAAGAAACCAGATTAGGCCCGCCATTACCCACAAACATTCGTATGGTTTCTCCTACTTCCGCTTTCAACGAATTATCACCTAATATGGAGCCTGCTTTACCATTAAATAAAACATAATCTGCCTCCTCAGCGACAGCCTTTGTCATATCAAACCCTTGTAATCCTCTCTCACCATTTTTCCCAACCGTATAAAAATCTCCTTGCATTATATAAAATTCTTTATCGACTTTTGGCAAACCTCCAGCTGGTTCTACCAGTATTAATCCATACATTCCATTTGCCACATGCATTCCCACTGGAGCAGTTGCACAATGATATACATACAATCCTGGATTTAGCACCTTGAATGAAAAAATAGCTTCATGTCCTGGCGCCACAAAAGAGGATGAAGCTCCACCTCCTGGTCCTGTGACTGCATGCAAATCAATATTATGAGGGAGCTTATTATTGGGATGATTCCGTAGCGTAAATTCCACCTCATCACCTATTCGGGTGCGGATAAAACTACCGGGAACAGTACCACCAAAAGTCCAAAAAACATAACGAACTCCATCAGATATCTCGCCCTCCTTTTCGAGAATCTCCATCGCCAATTTTATTTTTTTTGCAGATCGGTTTCCTACAGGTGCAGGAACATTTGGTGGGCTAGTTAATTCTGCCTCAATCGTTCCATTCGTATTGATTTTACCAGGATCCATTTGAAGTTTTGAACATGATCCTAAATAGAAAAGAAAAATCGATGCAAAAAATATTTTGAAAAGAAAAATTTTATGGTTTATTAAGTTTTTCATAAAAAGGATTTTAATTTCAACGCGTATGTCAATTTCGAAATTGACACTATAAAGTACTTCAGTAATATTCTATATATTTTTAAAGACTCATATTCAAGGAAACCACTACATAGTATATTGCCCACCCACCAAAACCTATAATAATAGCCCATAACCAGGCAGGTATACTTTGTGGTGTTTCACTACCCTCGATTAAAAACCTTTTTTGGTCACCTTTTCCATAGGCATTTATCATCAAAGGAATAATGCCATCCACCACTTCATTTTCACGTATTCCTTCAATAGCAATTGCTGGCCCATTGCGTACCGTAAAGGCAATGGTGCGAGTGCCTTCCTTTCCTAATGGATCCTTGCTGACTATTTTTAGGATGTGTTCTCCATCTACAAGCTTGGTTGTATCGAGTTCAAAATTTACCGGAGTTACAAACTCGCCAATAGGAACTAACTCCTCATCCAAAAAAATGATTACTTTGCTTTGATTACTCATCATTGATCATTATTTAAAATTGAATATTTGATATGATCCATATTTTTTTCTCCGGGTTTAATGACCCATTTAATGGTTAGGAATAATGCCCATAAGGCAATTAATCCAACAAACCATACGATTACATAATCCCAATTACTATTTGGTCCAGAACCATGAATGATTCCCCTTAATAATTTGGGTTGTTGTCTTTCACATACAGGGCAAGCAGAAACTGTAAAATAAATTCCTATAAAAACAAGCGTTAACATTATTTTATTCATGATATTTTATTGTGCTGCTGAAGCTTTCAGTTTTACAAAATCCATAATTTTTTTAATCTCCTCCGGGGTTACTGACTTTCCAGAATTTCCCCAACTAGAGCGCTCATAATTAATAATCGCTGCCACCTCACCCTCATTGAACTCCATATTACTTCCCACACCTGCCATGACACCAAATTCCGGCTTAGCATCGTATCCATTCATAATGATATCCACGTATAATTCTAAATTATCTCCTGTGACGATAGCACTTCCAACTAGTGAAGGAAAAGCGCCCTTTAGTCCTTGTCCATTTTCCTGATGGCAACTCTGACAGTGCATAGCATATAATGCTTTGCCATCATAACTTGAGCTGGTATCTAATGACGTTGATGTTGCTTTAGATTTTTTATATAAAAACTCCAACGGTTTGGTTCCATCGGGTAAAGGAACTTGTTTGAGTGATTTAAGATAAGCGACTAACTGTAACGCTTCATTTGTAGCCACCACTTTTCCGGTTTTACCATGCATGAAATTATCAGGCACCTGTACTATGTAATCCGTTTTATCGGGATGTTCTTTAATTTCAAACAACCATTTATAAGCAGGCATTATAGACTGCGCCATCACAATACGTGGATTATAAAGATGCATTAAATGCCAATCCGAACTTGATTGCCTGTTGCCAATATCGGTTAAATCAGGACCCGTTCGTTCTGTACCCATTAGCGTAGCGGTGTTTTGCCAAACACTCGTTCGCTCTATGTGTGCATAATCTGCCGCCATACCTGGTCTTGAACCGAACATACGATCCATGTCTACATTACGAACCTGTTGAGAATGACATCCCACACATCCTTCGGAGATATAAATTAATTTACCCGCCATCGCATCTCCGGATAATGGAGTACTATTAGGCAAGGGAGCATTATTTTTTTGATTCTGTAGTGCGGGAAGTATTGCAGTTAAGTAGGTTAAAATTAGAAACATCAACCCTGCTATAGGATATAATTTATTATGATCATTAAATACGCTCATAATTAGATTGATTTATTTTCAGTGATTAATTCTAAATGTTTTATAGCATCTTCCTTCACATCAACGTCTTCGCGCTCTTTGTTTACCATTTTATAAAAATTGTATGCGAAAATAAAATGAGCTAAAAACATCAAACTGCCGCCAATAGCCCGCCACAACCAATAATCAAACATGATGACTACACTGTCAATAAATGGCTTGCCCTCCATCCACATCATACCCCTTAGTGTTCCTCCAATAGACAGTGGGATTGCGTAGAAGAGCAATCCTACAAATGCCATCCAAAAATGGGCTCCTACCATAAGTTGTGGAGGCTCTTTTCCTGTAAGACGGGGAATGATTGCATAAACGCCTCCCCAAATAGCAAACGTGATAATTCCATAAAATCCTAAGTGAGAATGGGCAACCGTGAAATCCGTAAAATGCCAAAGTAAATTTGAGAACTTGAATGCCTGGGCAGTTCCTTGCATGGATACAATAAAGTAATAAACAACTGCCACTAAAAAGAAGGGTAATGTATAACTGTGAGAAACTTTATTCCACTGACCTTTAAATGTCATCGTAAAATTTATAGTGCCAGCTACTACGGGAATTATCATTCCGGCACTTCCCACTATGCCTACAGTTTGCAACCACCATGGAACTGCACTAAATACAAAGTGATGCGTACCAATGACCGTATAAAATAAAATCTGTGTCCAAAAAGCTAAAATTCCTAAACTATACGCATAAATCGGTTTATTCAACTGTTGTGGAATAAAATAATATAGCAAACCCAGTGTAAATAATGTAAACCACATGCCAACTCCAGTGTGCATGTAATATCCTTGAACAATAGTTTCTCCAATACCATTTTGCCAAAAAGGCAAGTACGCAACCAACGCGAGAATTATGGTAAATAAAATGGAAGAAACGATATACCAATTTGAAATATAAATTTCTTTAGATGTTCTGTTGGCTACAGTTTTAATGAAATTAATTAATGTTAAAATTAAGGCAACTGCAAATAAGGCAGTGATTGGCCATATGTATTCTCTAAACTCTCCCCCACCGTTGTTAATTCCAGCCATCAAACTCAACGTGCCTAGAATAACCATTACATTGATAAGTATCAAGGAGATCCAACCCCATCGAATACTGTATAACTTCGTATTACTAACTGTGGGCACCACGTAATGACCGAGACCTAAAATTCCTAAAGAGGCCCAACCCCAAAAAACCATGTTCGTATGCACCGGCCTTAGCCTCCCAAAACTCAACCAACTTATTTCATCAACTTCCGGTGAAATAAATTTGATTCCCACATATTCTCCAATAGCTCCCCCAAGTGCCAACCAAAAAACAGAACAACCAATATACCAAATGATAAGTTTACTAATATCGGGTGCCAGGCTAGGCCTCGGCGCTGCTTTTTTCTTTAAAGCTGTAAAATGAACCTCATGTTCTGATGCTACATTCTGTATGATTCCGATTTTGTCATCCGGTTTTGTATTCCCTGCCAATTCGGTATTACTCAAGGCATAGTTTAATTCATTATTTCTCTTTTCAAAGTTGTCCACCCATACATTTTCAGGTAATTCGTTCAAAGATTCCGCCAATTGAATTGCTTGCTTTTTTTTCACCGAATTCACATAAGATTTAATGGCATTATTTGCTTTTACCAAAGCAAATATGACTCCTAATAAAACAGGTATCAGTATGCATAGAATGGTAATTATAATACCTGCCTGACTAAAAAGAGGCTTGGAAGAAGGCGTTTGCGCTTCAATGCCCGTAACTAAAATAAGTAGTAAAAAACTCAATCCAAGTTTTGTACTTGAATCATTTCCATTATTTGATAAACCCTTTTTACCGATTCTTTTCAACTGTATAAAACGCTTTATCTGGTCTGAGGTAAGATTTTTTAAATGGTCAAAAATTTCCTCATTAGTAAGGGAGTAGTTGTCTTTTAATTTGTCCGACTTTTGTCCTTGAAATTTGTAATACAGATAGATAACTACCATCAAAAGGGGAACTATAATCAGTATAATAAGTAATAGTATTCCCAAAGAAGTTTGATTTGCGGTAATCATATTCTCTGAAGTTTGGGCATTAACAAACAAGCCAGTGGATATTACCAATAAGCCAGTGAGAATAGGTTTAAAAAAGTGAGCTATTTTCATATAATTATATTAATACCTTTATATCCTTTATTAGGTTAAAAAAAACCTACTTATTTTTTAAGAAATACTGACCCGAATCCAATTTGCTGTTAAAGTCCCCTATGGTATTCTTTTCAATCATCTTAATTAAATTTCGTTTAATCTCTTTATACTCAAAATGAACCGGACATGGATTTTTTTCTGAACAAGCCTTTAATCCTAACACACAATCCATATAAAGTCCATCTCCATCAATAGCCTTAATGACTTCCGCTATCGAGACTTTAAGATCCTTATGATCCATATAAAAGCCCCCTTTCGGCCCTTTAATAGAATGTACCAATCGCTTTCGGCTTAATTCTTGCAAAATTTTGGCCGTAAAAGATACCGGTGAATCCGTTCCTTTTGCAATTTCCTTCACGCCTACACAGGATCCATTTCTCGAATTCTGAGCAATATAGATCATGGCTTTTATCGCGTATTCACATGATTTTGAAAACATTTTTTCCTTTCTAATACAAAACTAAAATTAAATTTAATAAAAGACAACTTTATCCTCTATTATTTTTACACATTTTTTAATTTGTAAAACTTACCCTGCAAACATTTAATATATAAGATTGATTTAAAACATATTAAATAATATGATTATTAATAATATGTATAAATAGATTACCTATAAAAACGATTTATTTCCATTTTACAATAAAATATTGAGGCAATGACATACTCGATTATACCAACCCCTATATATTAGGGCTTTCAATTTCAAAACTCCGATAAACTCATTTCTCAAAACCTTCAAATCTAATTTCTGTTTTGGTATTAAGGCTATTACGTAGTCAACACCTCGATCAAGAGTTGGACTTATTATACACACTAAGTTTTAAAAATTCTTTATATATAATCATTTGGTACTATATTTGTTATTGATTTACAGAAGATTGCGGTGTAAGCAAAAATATATATTTATAATCTACACAATATCAGACCAATGTATTAAGTTGTGATTTGAAGTTATTGGCTTTAAATAAAACAAAAAAGACATCCAAGATCTGATTTGGTTTATTTATTGCCTTTCAATTGTAGTATCTTTGCACGTCTAATTTTAAACAGATGAATATGTTAATCGAAAAAACACTCGCCCGAAGCCCAGAGGATATTCATTGGGAGGCACTCGCCGCAGCTTTAAATGTTACAGTAGTTACGCTGAAGCTAAAGTCATTCGAAGAAATTGATGCTTTGATCGAGGAAAAAAGAGGAAAAATTCAGTATGGATACATGGTTGGCAACTTAATTCCTAGAGGAAATGTACTGTTGAGTTTAGGACGATTTCTTGATATTAATATTACTCTTAATCGCTTCAATAAAATATTTAGCTAACCTATGCCCAGTACTTGGGATAGGGTCAAAGAGCTGTACTAGGATTATAGTGACACCATAACACTTTTAGTTCTTGACGCTGAAATAAAGTATGGTTCTTTCCCCGTTTTTGTTTTAAATGAAATTCGTGCGTTTACCGCACATGTTAGCAAGTTGGCTCGGAATGTTGACTTAGAGCCCGCGCAGGTGGAAGAGGAGCTTCGAAGAGCTTCTCGTCACATTCTTCGTATCAAGCTTGACCTCCACAAGATTCTTTGTGTCTGGTTCGCAGAAGAATATCAGATCAAATTTCCAAATAGGTATGCAAACGTGCCGCTTGACACTTTAATTGTCAATGAAATTAACTTTCAAACTGAGTTCTCAAAAATTTTGATGAAGGCGATGCAATTAACAAGATCTGCCAAAACAGATGAAATACGCTTAATAACAGATAAGTCTTTAGAAAAATATGAAATAGCTCTTTTAAAGTTTAGAGAATTAGAACAATTTGTACAGCAAAATGAACACCATTTAATTGAATTGCGAAGGCGATATAAAAAATCAAGAACTAAAGACCATCTCATAGGCTTTTTGGCAGGTTTAGTTTCTAGCGCAATTATTGCAGGAATATCTTTATATTTTTCCAAAGGGTAAAAGCTAGGACATCATCTTTCTGTCAGTCAGTTTTATCTGTAATGTCCTTTATTTGTAAAATGTGGGCATGTAGGTTATTCGTTCCTTCTGATTTGTTCTAAGTACTCTCTACATGCGTCATCATCTGGCAAGGATTGAAGTATTTGCTGAACGTAGCGAATGTCTTAACTTGGTCTATTTTATTGCTAAACGGTCCTAGTTAATGACATGTATTGATAACAAATTAGCCCTTGTTTTATTGGATCTATTATTAGGTCTCCAACGTCTATAGTGTCTAATTATAAAAAGAAACGTCCTAATAAAGGGGGTTGAAGTTGACTAATTAAAATTTCACCCCGAAGCTCACATAGCCACTTCGTCCATTTCCCGGCATGAGTCCGGGTCCAGGATAGCCGCTGGCACGTCTTGTCGCATAATCTTGATTCGTTAGGTTATTGATCCCTGCTTTTATCAAATAATTCACTTTTAAAACATAACTAGCTGATACATCACAAATCTTATAAGAAGGTATTAATCCAGTGGTAGCGGTTCCAGAAGCCAATTCAGTATTCACCGCATCCGTATATACTTCTCCCACATAATTCCATTGAATACTTGTAGAAAATTTCTTAATGGTGTAATTGATTCCTACACGAGAAATTATTTCGGGAGCATTTTCTACTTTTTTTCCCTGGATAGATTTCTTTGGATCAATGAATAAAGCGGGATTATTCCATTTTGTATATGTTGCATTCACATAGGTAAAGGATACAAATAGATTTACATTTCCAAATGCAGGCTGATCAGTAACTAATTTTACGGGTGAAAATTCTACAAAACTTTCAATACCCTTGCTGACTGAAGTTCCAATATTCGTTTTGAATGGTAGATTATTTAAGGTGACAGTGCCAATTCGCTGATCGTAGTAAACATAAAATCCACCTATATCAAAATGTACGGACTCTTTTATCTTTCCTCGAAAACCTATATCAAAATTGTATCCTTTCGCATCTTTTAAATCCGGATCTATGATTTCTGTGGTAGCTGATGGTGTGAGTTCTGAATAGGTAACCGGCCGAAAACTTTGACTAAAATTTGCATACATATTTGTATGAGAACTGGTTAAAATTTCAGCGCCAAAACCTGTTAAGATTACTTGTCGACGGAGTGGCGTATAATTCAAA
>JALYPU010000091.1 GCA_030856215.1 Bacteroidota bacterium | reverse complement strand
TTAAATTGGGTTAGATCAAAATGACCAACAACTAAGTTTTCCCCGCCTCTGGCGGGGCAGGCCCAAAATATAGGATTTGAGCGCGCTTACTTCCTAGGAGTCAATGACCCTATAGGAAGCTTTAGTCTTCGACCAGTCTTTCAGCAAAACTACGCACATAAGGATGCGGAATGGCTGAATAGTTATACCAATTTCCTTCATTCCTACATATAGCTTGCCCCGGCAATCTCGATGATAACCCGATCAAAAGCGTAAATGTATTGCATGTTGAATAAAGAATTCTCCTTTAAAAATTCCAATCACTCTTTCGGCCATTGCATTTTCAAATAGACTGCCGCTTTGTGTCATCTTTATCAACAGCATAAATGAACATATTTGAAACTATCCTAAAATCAGTATCTTTATTTAGAAAAGCTAAAAAACATAAGTGATATTCAGACAATAGGCTTAGTAAACATTCGGATACAATACTTGACGTTATGTGTAAAAAAAAAAGCATGAAAAAAGATAAATTTAAAATCATAATTTCATTTATTATTTTATTAACCTTCGGGTTCAAATGCGGAGTAAACGAAGATGACCAATATGAAAATATTTTTGAACTTGAATTACCATTTGAAATTATTACAGTTCAAAGAGAATATAAAATTAGTGATACAATTCAAATCTCTGCAATTATTAATAACAATAGCCTTAAAGAATTACGCTCTCAAAAGCAGATAGCAATAAAATGTACAGATATACCGATATATTTTTATGTTGGAGTAAGGCATGAAAATTTTAATCTACTTGATTCAGATGATTTATTCGAAATGATAATTGATACTTTAAATTTTAAAAATCATCACATTGAAAATAATGGGCAATTTTCCGAATTTCAAGCTAACATATCTGAAGATATTTTTAATAAAGAAGAAGTCTCAATTATGAAGTTAATACCGAAAAGAAAAGGAATTTTCATGATAAATCCAGATCGATTTGGAGCTGTTTTTATCAATAGTAATGGTGATTGTAACGCAACAAATCCAATCCTAGACAAAGGAATTATGAATTATATATTCGATGTTGTAGATTCAAATAAAGAATTATTAAAGGAATCACCTCTGCCAGAAAGCGTATTCATTTCTGGAGATAGAGTTCCAATACTAACAGCGGAAAAAAGAATATTTTGGTTTAAAGTAGTTGATTAAAAAAATTCGACACATACCAAAGCATAGCTTTCCATCGCCGCTAAACGCAGCTACGTCAGCTACGCAGACCGTTGGGCGGCATTGTATGTGCAGACACAAACATTTCAAGCGTAACTAATGCTTTCTTACTTCACCGACATTCAAAAAATCCCTTTCATTGTAAGTTCAATTTTATTAATTGTTTCAATTGGTGCATTTCAATTTGAAAGAAAAAGAATAGGACTATTGTTTTTGTTTCTTGGCTCTCTTGGACTTGGATTTTTTATTGCCAACCTTGACCATTTTTTAATTCTTTGGGACGAACAGTATCATGCGCTCGTTGCAAAAAACATGATGAACAATCCTTTAAAGCCAACACTTTTTGCGACACCAATCTTAGATTACGATTACAGGAACTGGACAGGCAATTATATTTGGTTGCACAAACAACCGCTTTTTCTTTGGCAAATTGCATTGAGTTTGAAATTCTTTGGTATCAATGAACTTTCAGTAAGAATACCAAGCATCATTCTCCATGCACTTGCGACCATAATGATTTATCGCATTGGAAAAATTTCAATCAACTCAACTATTGGATTTTACGGAGCATTATTTTTCACTGTCGCCTATTATCCATTGGAATTGATTGCTGGCAAATACGCGACAGATCATAATGATGTGGCATTCCTATTTTATGTGGTTGCAAGTTTTTGGAGTTGGTTTGAGTTTCAGCAATCGCAAAAAAGATATTGGATAATCTTAATTGGGATCTTTTCAGGTTGTGCGGTTTTGGTCAAATGGTTATTCGGATTGCTGATTTATTTTGTTTGGATAATAAGCATTGGCGCAACTGACAGAAGGAATTGGATAAAACTAAAATCCTATTTCCCTGTTCTTTCAGCACTGGCAATCTCAGTGTTCGTTTTTATTCCATGGCAATTATATATCTTAAACAAATTCCCATCAGAGGCACGGTATGAATATGAGTTGAACTCTGCACATCTTTTTCGTGCAGTGGAAGGTCATGCAGGAAATATTTGGTTTCATTTTGATGCAGTAAAAAAGCTTTATGGCTCAGGCGATGCTATACCATTTTTATTATTGTTTGGATTTTTCTTGCTACTAAAAAATACGAGACAGATATTCCGTATCGCAATTTTATCAATGATTATTTTTACTTTCGGTTTCTACAGTTTTGCAGCAACTAAAATGACATCTTTTACCATTGTTGTTTTCCCCTTTGCTTTTCTTGGTTTAGCGACCTTGACTGATTCTGCAATTAATCTCATAAGAAAAAGGATTCCATATAACTTGTTTGAAAATATTTTTCGTCCAATCGCCTTGACAACAATTTGCCTTTTGCTAATCAATCTTTCAAGGATAAAAAACTATCACACAGAATGGAAGCCAGAAGATAACTGTAACAGAACAGCGGACATTGAGCAAATGGCATTCATCAAAAAAATATCAGACACATTGCACGACAGTAAATATGTAGTTTTCAATGCTGATGTTCGTGTGAATGGGCATATTCCTGTAATGTTCTACACAGATTTTATCGCTTACGACTTTGTGCCTGGTAGAAGTCAAATTGAAAAAGCAAAATCGCAATCATACAAAATCGCTATTTTGGACACAAAGGATTTGCCTGACTACATTCGCAACGACAATGAAATCGTCAAGATTAAATAAGGGCAGAATCGCGAAGGGACGAGAACATCGATCTCACAACAAAAAGATAAGCGCAAATTTCATTTGATGGATCGGGTTTTTGGCGAGAATGGCAATAACCTGGAATTTGCAGGCTATTATGCAAGCCTGGCCTTAAAAGCATATGTTGTGGCTGTAACCAATTATTAACACAAGAATAAAAATATTTTTATAGTTTCAGTAAGAAATTCCCCTTGGGTAAAAATTCAGGGGGTTTTTATTTTTGGAAAGAAAAAAAATATCCAATACAATTAATTTGGATAAATGCTTAATTCAATGTATTCAATATTTTGGAGTAACAGATTTAATGACAAGAATTCTCCTATAAACTTTATTAGGTTTAATCAGTACCATCTTAATAAGCTTTTACCTTCGGAATCGCATTTGTAAATTAACATTGATTTTTTTAGAAAGTCTATACCTGGAAAATTACAGTTTGAGATTACCATTAATCCGACTAAAGGGGCTTGTTTATCTTAAAATAAAAAATACTCTATAACGCATCGATATGGAATCGCCTGCGGACAGAACTAAATTGCTCGATGCAGAGTCCTATCTATTACAACGCAATGATCAGTTTGTGATCATTGACGAAGTGCAGCGAATGCCGGAAATCTTTCCCATCCTTCGATCGGTGATCGATAAAGACAGAAGGAATGGCCGGTTTTTACTTTTAGGTTCAGCCTCACCCACCTTGATCAAAAATAGTTCAGAAACGCTGGCAGGACGCATTCATTATTTGGAATTATCTCCTTTAACCTTCCCGAGATTGCTGCTGAAGGAGATTGGCAAACTTTGTGGCTTCGAGGTGGTTTTCCGGAAAGTTATCTGGCTATAGATCTGCAAACCAGTTTTCTGAACCGAACATCCTTCCTGGGAACATATATTGAACGCGAATTGCCCCTATTAGGCTTTACAAACAACCAGCGAAGGATTGCCGATATATTGGTTCGGATGCTAGCCCACGTCCACGGGAATTTGATCAATTATGCAGATTTGTCCCGATCAATTGGCGTCGGGCAACAACGAGTAAAGGATATTATTGCCTATTTCGAACAATCTTACCTCGTCCGTTTGTTGCCTCCATTCCATACAAATTCTGGTAAGCGATTAGTTAAAAGACCTAAGATGTAATTTCAGGACTCTGGTCTTTACCATACCCTGCCAGGAATTGAAACAATGGAGGAACTGGAAAGCTTTGATCGTAAAGGCGCCAGTTGGGAAGGCTTCATCATTCAGCAAGTCATTGCACTTTTACTTCCGACTATCACACCCTATTTCTACCGTACACAGGATGGGGCGGAGGTGGACCTGCTCTTAATCAAGGGTAATCAACCGGTACTTGCTTTGGAAATAAAATATAGTAATACACCAACAGTACAAAAAGGTACAACGATAGCATTAAGTGACCTTGGTGACATCCCGTGTTTGATGGTTACCCCATCGGTTGGGGAAGATTACAGCATCAGGCCCAACCAATTGGTAACAGCTCTTGCCCGATTATTCAAGCATCCAGCTTTAGTGTCCTATCTATTGCCCTGACCCCTTCGAAATTAGTTGGAACTTTTGATAACCCTCATATAATTAATATAAGGACATTTCCCATTCCATTAAAAAACAATTCTAAGTAACTATTCACTTATTTCAGATGAACGTATTTCAATTAAATTATATGATCTAAATGGTGATTTGATTACAGAATTGCTTGATTCCCAAAAAAGACATGTTGGGAAGAATATGGAAATTTTTGATTTATCAGACGTATTATCCGGACAATATGTTTTATCCATAATTATTCGAAATAATATCTATTCCTCCAAATTAATCAAGATGTAAATTTTCAGTTTTTAATCAGATTCTTGCTCCCATTAATTATATTATAGCTATTGGATACTTCAGATTCCAGCATTCTCCTCTGATTTTCGTACCTTTGCAGTTCATTACAGACATGCCACTCTACGATACCTTCGGACGGATACACAATTATCTCAGAATTTCACTGATCGATACCTGCAATTTTAATTGCACGTATTGTGTCCCACAACACAAAATCAGGAAAATGAAAGCAGCAGCTTTAATGAGTGCTGAGGAGATTTATCACATCGCAGGGATTTTTATTCAACATGGAGTTAATAAAATCAGACTTACCGGTGGAGAGCCAACCATTCGCAAAGAATTCGGAGAGATCCTGGAAAAATTAAGTGAGTATCCTATTGAACTTACCTTAACGACAAATGGATTTCTCATCGACCGACATATTGATGTACTTAAAAAGGCAAATGTAAAATCACTCAATCTCAGCATCGATTCTCTCAATCCGGAAATCTTTTTTGGAATAAC
>JALYPU010000063.1 GCA_030856215.1 Bacteroidota bacterium | reverse complement strand
ATTCAAATTTGCTTATCACATGTCCAAAATGACAATATAATCATGTTGCAATTGCTTTAGTATTTATTTACTAAAGGTCTCGGAGAGACCAAACATTTTTAGAAAAATAATAAAAGATATTCATTGCTCCAGAGGAGCAAAACTAATCAAGCGAGATTATTTTAGTAATTTTCATTATTTCAACTCGAAATCAAATATAAGCTCGTCTCTATATTTGATTTCACTTTCTTTCAAAAATTCTAAATATTCTTCCTTGAAGGATTTATTTTTATGATGTTCCTCCTGATTTTTGATGTAATTTAGAACTATGGCAACATCTTTTATTGAAACAGTAAAAGCGCCGAACCCCTCTTGCCAATAGAATTTTCCCCGAAGTATTTTTTTGTCGTTTATAAATTTTGTAGAATGTTCTTTTATTTCACGGATATTATCAGAAAGGTTCATATTGGGTTTGCAATTCATTAATATATGAATATGATCCGGCATTCCATTTATAATAAACAAATTTTGATTTTGGTTGGTGACAATTCCCGTTATGTATTTAAATAAATCGTTTTTTATTGCAGGAATAATTAAAGAATCTCGGTTTCTTACCGCAAAAATAACATGATAGAAAATTTTTGTATAAGTGTTTGCCATAAGGTTGTTTTTGTTTTGCCCCTCTGGGGCAAACAGAAATTACTATATTCTATTTTAAAAAGGTTAAGCCCCATCCGGGGCTACAAATTTACTTAATTTAATGAACAAATCAAGGTAAAAGTTGTGGTGAAGATTCAATTTTGCTTTTCACAAACCTAAAATGGTAATATGCTAATGTTTTAATTGCTTTAGCATTTATTTATAAAAGGTCTCAGAGAGACCAAACATTTTTAGAAAAGTAATAAAAGATATTCATTGCCACAGAGGAGCAAAACAAAATTAACGAGTTTTAATTGTCTAAATGATAAATCATTCTATTTTTCTAATGTGTATTGTGGGTTAAAGCAATTTCTGCTATTTTATGAACTCCCAAAGTTTTTAATTGTGACGCTAAAAATTTATTGAACGCCATCTGCTTTTGCAATGTTTAAAACATTATTCGATACTTTTTACGAACAACATGGCAGCCATATCAAATTTGCCTTGCTCTGAAAGCTAGATTTGAATTATATCTCAAAAATTATAAATATACTGCAAAACAATTTTTAAAAACTAAAACCTCTATTATATTGGTGAATAAGATTTGGAGGTTATTCCTTTTTCTTTTTCTTGAATGGATCCCATTCTTTTAGCTTATCCTTTATATCATCAATTTGTTTAGGATTCTTGGAAGTGGAGTCGGTCTTATTGCCAAAGATATCTTTGCCCTTATTGACAAGGATAGAATCTAATTTTTTTGAAGCTTCTTTGCCTGCTTTATCCAGTAATTTCTTTTTTTCTGCTTCAACTTTTCGTTCCACCTCAGCGCGCAAACTATCTTCATACCGTTTAGCTTCCTTCAATGCTTTGTCTTTTACTTTTTGCATTTCTTCGTTGGCCCTTGTCTTTGCAGAATCCAGAATTTTTTTTCCAGCATCTTCTACCATATTACCCATACCTTCTTCAATAGCCGTTCCATCAGGGCTTAATAATTTGAATTGGATTTTAGGATTGTTATACAAACCAGTTAATTGTACCATAACATTAATATGTGATCCTGCATCCAATGAAATTCCCGCTTTGCTGGCTAAATTTTTCAACAACCCAAGGCCGGATTCTACGCTCTGCCCAATTTGATTTTGATTAAATTTTGACCTGGGAATACGGAATTTAAAAATGTAATCCATAGGGCCTGAAATTTTATGAGAGCCGGAATATTTCATTTCAACATCTTTCAACATTTTCGAACTTTCTTTTACTAAAACAGTGCCGTCTGTCACGCTAATCCAATTTTTGGTATCCTGCAGACTAAGTTCTTTTAATCCGTCGATGTTCAATTTGGATAGTATCGTCTGAAGCGGTTTGAAATTTTTGATACTTCCGTTGATAGTTTCTAACAAACCGTTTAGGTCTAATGAATTTAAATCCGGCATCATGTCCTTGCCTAATGAGCCGCTGGCCACGAAAGAAGAATTGAATATTCCATCAATATATTTAGCAATAGGAGCCAATAATTTGATACTCAACACAGACTCATACGCATTGATAAATTTTAATTTTTTTAAATCATACTTTAGATCAAACACAGGTTTTCCTGGATCTTTGGTGGAATAAACGCCACTCAAGGCCATCTCTCCGCCCAAGGCTTCACTGGTAATATTGTGAAACTGCATTTCATCATTATTTAACACCAAATTACCTTTTAAATTAGCGAGGTTTAATTTATCATATAAAAATTTGCCTACGTTGAACTGGATATCAAGATCCATGTTTTTAGGCACCAGGAAAACTTCAGTGGTAGGACTTACATTAGTACCACTTTTATCAATTGTTGCGACAGGGGTACCCATAAAACTGTTCATATTAAAATCCCTGGTGCTAAGATTCAATTTACCATTAAGTTTTTTTAAATCATACGCAAAAGAAACAGGGTCATTCAGATATCCGGTGGCATGTAAACTATTGTTATTTATGATTAAATCAGCGGATCGTATTTGTAATTTATCCTGATTTAATTCTGCATTAGCGCTTACATTAGAAATACTATAATCATCATAAATTAATTTACCAAGTGTGCCATTCGCAGTTAAATTGAGTTTGTTTATGAGTTCGACCGCTATAGGTGTTTCCTTATTTTTGAGTTTTTGAGCTGTTGCGTTAAGAGAAGAACTCGCAGGGTCATTCATCCATTCGTTTATATCGAATAAATTTCCTTTGAAATTAATATTCGCTTTTGATATGCCCTTATCCACCATTAATGCTAATGGATTTATAATGACACCTGTCATATGCAAATCACTTTTGCCTAAATTCATATCTAAGGTTTCAATCGTAAGGCTTTGACTGGTCAATTTACTTTTAAGCTCCGGGATTGCTACTAGAGGCATCGTAGGATCTTTGTACTTTAAATTTTTTATGCCAATTTGGCCAAGCAGCTTAATTTGATCGTATTTTTCCGTTCGCACCTGCGATTCCGTAAAGTCAAAATCGAGATCTGGTTGGATCAAACCACTCAATTCTATTCCGGGTTCAAGAGGTAAAAAGTTTTTTAAATCATCCAAACTTAAATTTCCTTTCAGATTTCCTTTGGCATGCGGATCTGCTTGTATATTGTTCAAATAAAAATTGCCATCGATCGGATTATTATTTAAAAGCAAATGTAAATTAGTGACACTTATGGTATGTTGACTTAAGTCAGGGCCTGGATTTTTACTTTCGAAATTGAGATTAACCTCTTCCAACTTTACCGATTTCTCAGGATATTTTAAAAAGCCATTGGCAGTATTTAATTTTATATTCCAGGATGGGTACGTATTTTCAATTTTCGAATATACCCCGTTGACTTTTGCAGAAAAATCAAATTTACCTTTGGATTCCACGTTTGCATAATTTTTTGAATACGCATAGGGTATTAAAGAAAAAAGTTCCTTGAAATCAGATCCAGGACTGGAAATATCAAACTGTATGTTCATATGTTGACTATCCAATTCCTGGATTTGTCCCAATACTTTAAGTTGTAAGGCATTTAATTGAATAGAATTTTCTTTTAATTCAATAAGGTTTTTATTTTGATCTATAAGTAGGTCTAATGTGGATTGTAATTTTAAATCTTTCATGTAGGTTATTCCATTCGTAGTAAATGATACGCTATCGGCCTGGGTTTCTGTTTTAAGGTTGACAAGGGCGTTTGAAAAATCACCCTGGCCCACATGATTTAAATTTTTAATTGTTAAATTGGTGCCATTTCCAAGGTCGGCATAGAGAATATTTACACGATCTAAAATATATTTTTCAATCCCAAATTCAAGTGAATCCGCAGAAGTTGGTTTGGCTTCTGTAGGTTTTGTAATATCCAGATTGGAACTATCGTCTTCATAATAAATAATAGTTGCTTCAGCGTCATTTATTTCAAAGAGTTTAATCTGAAGGGCATCCTTTCTGGATAATAAATTCCATAAATTAAAAGCAAGGCTAATATTTTTCGCAGAAAGTATTTGTGAACTATCTTTCACATAAGAGTTAACCTCGAGATCTTTAAGACTCAAACTTAATTTAGGGAAATATCTGAAGATGGAGATAGATACATCGCTAAAATCAATATGACCATTAATGGATGCGTTGGCTTCATTTTTTACGCGATCGACGATTTCCTTTTTATAAAGCAGCGGCAACAAGAGTCCCAATACTAATAAAAGTCCCAGGATGAAAAATGTGATTTTTAAAAATCTGCTTAGGTTTCTATTCATAATATGGTATTATATTTAGTTCATAACGAAGAAATTGGGCTTTTAAAGATATAAATACCCTTAAATATCTAGTAAATCATTAAAGGACTTAATTTTGGGCAATGAATATCTTAGAGGTTGTAGACTTATCCATCAGGTTTCAAAACAAATACCAAACACATGAAGTCGTTAAAAACATCCATTTTAATGTAAAAAGGAATCAGACCCTAGGTATCGTAGGGGAATCTGGTTCTGGAAAATCGGTAACTGCCTTAAGTATCATGAAGCTTTTAGGCACGAATGCTTCCTATCCAAATGGCCAGATATTTTATAACGACGGCCAGAATTCAGTTGACCTTTTGAAATTAAGCGAAAAGGAGATTCGGCCTTACCGGGGAGCTAAAATAGGGTTGATTTTTCAGGAGCCAATGTCGGCACTGAATCCAGTCTTAAAATGCGGTTATCAATTGACCGAAGCGTTGCTAGCCCATCAAAAATGTTCCATAAGTGAAAGTCGGTCCAGGGCGGAATATTGGTTTGAGAAGGTTGGATTAAGTCATGCATCCAGAATGTTCGATTCATATCCCCATCAACTTTCTGGTGGCCAGCTCCAACGAATTTTAATTGCGATGGCTTTATGTTGTGACCCTAAGTTAGTAATTGCCGATGAGCCCACGACTGCGTTGGATGTGACTATCCAACGGAATATTATAAATTTATTGGCTGAATTAAAGTCCGAATTAGGGCTCAGTATGATTTTTATTTCCCATGATTTAGGCCTGGTTCATGAGATTTGCGATCAAGTGGCGGTCATGCAGGATGGTCGAATTGTGGAACAAGGAGCATGCGATGAAATATTTAATACACCTTCCCATCCGTACACTAAAGGATTGATCTTTTGCAAGCCTCCTTTGAAAAGGAAAGTCCGAAGGTTATTAACAGTGCAAGATTATATAGAAAACAAAGTACCCAATAATTATTTTGATGATACATACACGATACATCCTCACGAAATGGACCGGAAGATTGATGTCCTTCATCAAGCGAAGCCTTTATTGTCCATACAAAATGTGCATGTCAACTATATAAAACAGAGAAACTTTTGGGGACAGCCCAAGGAGGTTCATCATGCAGTAAATAATATTTCCTTTGACATATTTCCAGGAGAAAT
The DNA here is from genome assembly GCA_030856215.1 of Bacteroidota bacterium. Taxonomy (GTDB): domain Bacteria; phylum Bacteroidota; class Bacteroidia; order Chitinophagales; family Saprospiraceae; genus Vicinibacter. Next base: position 6,443 of record JALYPU010000063.1, on the reverse strand, counting down.
TGTGGGGTTGGTTGGCGAATCGGGTAGTGGTAAGTCCAGTTTGGGAAAAGCTATTCTAAAATTAATTCCAAATGCATCCGGGAAGGTTCTATATAAGGATAATGACATACTCTCCATGGACGGAGAAGATCTCAGAGTATTGCGAAAAGACCTTCAAATAATATTTCAGGATCCATATTCTTCCCTGAATCCCCGTAAATCGGCTGGAGAGGCACTAATAGAACCTATGCTGGTACATAAGTTGCATGCCAATTCTAAAACCAGAAAAGAGGTTGCCATTAAATTATTAGAAGATGTCGGATTGCAAGCAGACCATTTTCATAGATTTCCACATCAGTTTTCTGGTGGGCAGCGTCAAAGAGTTTGTATAGCCCGGGCTCTATCCTTAGAGCCTAAATTTATAGTGTGTGATGAATCTGTTTCAGCCTTGGATGTATCCGTCCAAGCCCAGGTTTTAAATTTATTGATGGACCTGAAGGAAAAATATACGTTGAGTTATTTATTTATTTCTCACGACCTCTCGGTGGTTCATTTTATTTCCGATCGAATTTTAGTTATGAAAGAGGGAGAAATTGTTGAAGAAGGTAAGAGCTACGAAATTATCAATACTCCAAAGACACAGTATACTCAAAGGTTGATTGAAGCAATCCCCAAATAAGGAACTCTATGCATATAAACAACTTTTAATCACCAAGTTTTATTTTAAGAAGTAATCTTTTAAAGTAATATAGTTAAAGAATCATGCGCATTTTAATTATTATAATAGTTTTAATTGGTATTTTATTGACGGTAAAATACTTATTTTTCCCAGCGCCAGATGTTTCCAAATTATCTGCGGGTCCTCAAAATGTTGCTACAAAAGCAGCTACTCCCGTGGAAGTCATGATTGCTAAGGCAGAAGCCATTGACAATAAATTACAAGTGAGCGGGACGATATACCCTAATGAAAAAGTTGATTTAAAACCTGAGATTTCCGGAAAAATAACGGCACTTTATTTAAAGGAAGGAAGTACTGTTAAAAAAGGGCAGGTATTAATAAGATTAAATGATGCGGATTTACGGGCACAGCTTAAAAAAACGAAATCTCAAATTAAACTTTCCGGAGAAAAATTAAAACGATATCAAGAGTTATTAAAAATTCAAGGCATTGCTCAAGAGGAATTCGATAATGAAAGCAATGTTTTACAGTCGTTAAGAGCAGATGAAGAAGTATTGTACGTTCAAATAGCCAGAACTCGAATCATTGCGCCATTTGATGGAATACTTGGATTGCGGCAAGTCAGTGAAGGCAGTTACATAACTTCGCAACAAATAGTTGCAACCATCCAGCAAATAGATCCAATAAAAGTAGAGTTTTCTATTCCAGAGCGATATGCTGCATTTATAAAAAGTGGCAACGGCATAAAATTTACAATTGAAGGATCTGATAAGAGGTTCGATGGTAAAGTATATGCCTATGAACCATCCATTGATATGGCTACGCGAACGCTTAAAGTCAGGGCAAAAGCACCCAACGCCCACTATAAAATTATTCCTGGATCTTTTGCAAATGTGGAAGTGGTACTTGATAATATTGGCCAGGCAGTAATGGTGCCTTCCCAAGCTATAGTTCCAATATTAAAAGGCCAGCAGGTTTTTCTTGCAAAAAATGGAAAAGCGACTCCCGTTGCTGTGGAAACAGGCATCAGAAATGATATAGCGATACAAATTCTTTCTGGAATAAATCCGGGAGATACGGTGATCACTACAGGTATTATGGGATTACGTTCTGGAGCAGACATAAAAATCATCAATCAGCGATAACTTTTTTGGAATATGAGTTTATCTACCATAAGTATAAAGAGGCCTATTCTAACTATAGTTATGAACTTGCTGATTATCCTCTTCGGATGTATTGGCTTTTTATTTCTGGGAGTCAGAGAATATCCAAGTATAGATCCTCCGGTGATAACAGTACGCACTAACTATTCTGGTGCCAACGCAGAAGTTATTGAGAGTCAGATCACAGAACCTATTGAAAAACGCTTGAATGGAATTTCAGGTATTAAATCCATATCATCTAGTAGTAATCAGGGAGCCAGTGTGATCACAGTAGAGTTTGATATAAGCATGGATATGGAAACGGCTGCCAACGATGTACGGGATAAAGTTGCCCAGGCAGTGAGGGAACTCCCGCTTGATATTGATGGACTTCCCACAGTTACTAAATCTGACGCCAATTCTGATGCAATCATTTCCATGACGTTGAGAAGTGATAGCAGAAGTCATTTGGAAATAAGTGATTTTGCAGAAAATGTCATTGCACAAAGGTTACAAACTATACCTGGAGTTAGTACGATTCAAATATGGGGCGAGAAAAAATTTGCGATGCGAATTTGGTTTGATCCTGCCAAACTATCCGCGTATTCTTTGACACCATTGGACGTGAAGCAAGCACTTGATCGGGAAAATATTGAACTGCCAAGTGGTAAAATTGCCGGGGATAACACAGAATTGACACTAAATGTAAAAGGTAAGTTTGTAACAGAAGAAGATTTTAATAATTTAATTATTAAAAACGAAAATGGAAGTGTGGTTCGATTGCGTGATGTTGCATATGCTAAATTAGGTGCACAAAATGATGAGACGATCCTAAAAGAATCTGGTACACCCATGATTGGACTTGCCATAGTGCCCCAGCCAGGATCTAATTATATTGATATTTCTGATGAGTTTTATCGACGTTTTGCGCAATTGAAGAATGAATTGCCAGAGGATTATACCATTAATATTGCATTAGACAATACACAGTTTGTGCGAAAGTCAGTGAAAGAAGTTCAAGAAACATTACTCATTGCAATTATTCTGGTTATTCTCATCATCTTTCTTTTTTTTCGCGATTGGATCGTTGCCTTTCGGCCATTGATTGATATACCCGTATCACTGATTGGTTCCTTTTTTATAATGTATTTGATGGGGTATTCTATCAACGTACTTACATTATTGGCCATCGTTTTAGCGACGGGTCTGGTGGTGGATGATGGCATTGTAGTCACCGAAAATATTTTTAAGAAAATAGAAGCGGGTATGTCACCCATGGAGGCGGCCATAAAAGGTAGTAATGAAATTTTGTTTGCGGTTCTTTCGACCTCAGTGACACTAGCATCCGTTTTTTTACCCGTAATATTCATGCAGGGATTTGTTGGAAGATTATTTCAGGAATTCGGCGTAGTCCTAGCGGGGTCGGTTCTAATCTCTGCATTTGTATCCTTGACTTTAACACCCATGTTGAATGCAAAACTTGTTCGTAAAAAAGATAAGAAGAGTCGGTTTTATGAAATGACGGAACCCTATTTTGAAAAAATGAATTCGACATATCAGCAAGCTCTGGGTCAGTTCTTACAAATTCGATATGCAGCATTTGCGTTGATTTTAATTTGTAGTGGTATGATTTGGTTTTTTGGGTCAAGGCTTAAATCAGAATTAGCTCCATTGGAAGATAGAAACTGGATGCGAGTAATTATGAATGCCCCTGAAGGCGCCACGTTTGAATATATGGATCGGGTAGTGGATAAGATGACTGAATTTATTGTGGATTCGATACCAGAGAAACGAGTTTGTCTTACGGTAACTTCTCCAAATTTTTTGGGAACAGGAGGACCAAATTCTGCATTTGTTCGTCTGGCACTATACGAATCTGAACATCGAAAGCGCAGTCAAAAAGAAATTGCTCAATACATTGTAAAGCAATCTAAATCATTTCCGGAAGCTAAAATATTTGTAGTCGAACAACAAACGATTTCAACAGGTGGATTTGGAGGTTTACCAGTTCAATATGTGATACAGGCCCCAGATTTTAATAGGCTCAAAGAAAAGTTACCAAAATTTTTAGAAGAAGCCAACAAGGATAAAACGTTTCAGGTAGTAGATGTCAATCTCAAATTCAATAAACCTGAAATTGACGTAAGTATTAACCGGGACAAGGCCAGAGATTTAGATATTTCAGTGCTTGATGTGGCCCAAACCCTACAATTAGCATTTAGTCCACAGCGGATGGCATACTTTAACATGAATGGGAAACAATATCAAGTCATCGGTCAGTTTGAACGGGCTTCTAGAAATAAACCGTTAGATCTGCAATCTATTTATGTTCGAAATAAAGCGGGAAATTTAATTCAATTGGACAATATAGTAAGTATTAAAGAGAGCAGTAGTCCCCCTCAATTATATCATTACAATCGATTTATGTCTGCAACGGTTAGCGCAGGACTAGCGCCAGGTAAAACTATAGGCGATGGATTGGATGCTATGGATCAAATTGCTAAAAAAACGTTGGATGATTCATTTCAAACTGCAGTATCAGGACCTTCCAGAGACTATAAAGAAAGTTCTTCGAGCCTGGCATTTGCATTTGGGTTAGCCTTATTATTAGTGTTTCTTATATTATCAGCTCAGTTCGAAAGTTTTAGAGATCCTTTAGTTATTATGATTACTGTCCCACTGGCCATCGCCGGTGCAGTATTTTCACTATGGTATTTTAATCAGACATTGAATATATTTAGTCAGATTGGCATCATTATGTTGATTGGCCTTGTCACAAAAAATGGGATTTTGATTGTGGAATTTGCAAATAAATTGCAGGAACAAGGCCTTGAAAAGTTGCATGCAGTAAAACAAGCCTCCGTTTCGCGGCTACGACCCATATTGATGACTAGTTTAGCCACTTCTCTAGGGGCACTTCCTATTGCAGTAGCCTTGGGTGCGGCTTCCCATAGTAGGGTAGGTATGGGAATTGTCGTAATTGGGGGTTTGATGTTTTCCTTAATGCTGACCTTGTTTGTAATTCCAGCTATGTACATCTTTATTTCAAAAAAGAAAATTCATCATGCAGAAGAAATTCTTTAGCCTCATTGTTTTATTAATTTTTGGAGCCATCCCTTTTGTGTACACTCAAAAATTTATTAGTGTACAAGAAGCTATAGACACAGCACTGATGAACCATATCGGACTGTTAATTAGTCGCAATGAAGCTAAAATTATAGCCAACAACACGTCGCGCGCTCAAGCTGGAATGTTGCCTTCAATAGATCTAAATGCGGGAACTGATTTCGCAAGTAATACTCTTAAACAAAATTATTCAACGGGAGGAGAAATTAATAAAAAAGGAGTTGGTACGAATGCCAATTATGCAGCGGTAATAGTAAACTGGACATTGTTTGATGGATCAAAAATGTTTGCCACATACCATAAATTAAAATTATTGAAGAGTATGAGCGAACTGCAAGTTCAGATGAGAGCGGAAGAAATTATATTGGAAGTCACCTCATCTTATAATGACATTGTGCGGATTAAAAACATACTAAAAGGCGCCCAACAAAATTTTACTATATATGAAGAAAGAGTCAAACTTTCTGATGCTAAATTTAAAATTGGGAAATCCGCTAAAACAGAATTCTTACAAGCGTCTGTTGATCTGAACACGCAAAGAAATTTAGTTTCCAGGCTTCAAAAATCTTTGAAAAGTGGAAAGATAAATTTGAATAGAATTATGCAACGAGATATATCCAATGAATTTGAAGTGGCAGAAGAAATGGACGTCAATGAGACTATAGTATTGCAAGACATACTTACAAAATTGGAAAACGCTAACTCCCAATTACAACAGTTGAGAATGACGGAAATTCAAAGGGACTGGGAACTCAAAGAAATAAAATCGTATTCGTATCCCAGACTGGATTTGAATGCTGGTTATAATTTTTCAAAGAATTCATCAACGCAAGGATTATTTTTAGAAAACCAAAGTTATGGTCCATCAGTGGGGCTGACTTTTTATTGGAACTTGTTTAATGGAGGAATACAGCGAAAACAAATTGAAAATGCAAAGATCCAGATAGAAAACTCGCGGCTAATTTATCAGGATGGGATGATAGGATTAAAAGCTATGGTAGCGGATGCATGGCATAGGTATCGTGATGAACTGGAATTGGCCAGGATAGAAAAAGAAAGTTTGCAAATGGCAGAAGAAAATTTGTCGATCAGCTTAGAGCGCTTAAAGTATAGCACCATAAGTATACTAGAACTGAAGGATGTGCAACAAAGCTTTGAAGATTCACTTGTTCGATTGGCTAATGCAAATTATGAAGCTAAGAAGGCGGAAATTGAGTTGTTGTTTTTAGTAGGAGGTTTGGTGAAATAAAACGCAACTCTGCCCCAATTTTCAATTGGGTCAGACCCTCTTTTTCAAAGAGGGGAGAAATTTAAGGAGTCATTGAATCCAGGAATCAACTGAATTGAAAACTCTTCTTGTAATGATTTTTACTGAAGTTTAATATTTACTTTAACCCACATTGCAGCTAAGTAGGGTGTAAAGCTTGTATTTCCTGGGTTTCTGTTTTTTTGGGTATCAGTTTGTGTACTACAGATTTTCGTTTTTGGAATGGCTGATATTTTGATTTCAGGATATC
>JALYPU010000051.1 GCA_030856215.1 Bacteroidota bacterium | reverse complement strand
GTATCAAGCATTTTCAAATCCTTCACAGCCATGGGGATTTAAAGAAAGCATTCATAGCAGTGAAGTAAAAGAAATTCCAGAGCAGGCAAATTTCGTAGGAATAAAAACCGGTGATGTAGATCAATCTAATAAATTTAATGTTAATTCCGCAACGAAAACAAGATCTCTTAGAAGCGTTTATTTCTATATGGACTTAAGCCAAGCAGAAATGAAAGATGGTCAGGTAATCGTTCCTGTGTTTGCCGATGCTCCCATTGTAATGGATGGTTTCCAAATGGAATTGCAAAGTGAGTTACCTATCATAAAAATCATTGGAAATCAAATCCCGATTCAAAGTGAAAATTATCATACATCAGCTGATGGAATTAGGATGAGCTGGATTGCTGCTCAAGCAAAAACTATAAATGCAAACCATGCATTATTTAATATCGTTTTAGATGGAAATAAAAACCAATTAAATTCTCATACAATTGCGATGGTTAATAAAAACTTGCAACCTGAATGTTACAGTGCAAATGGAGAGATTAACGATATAGTAATACAGACGAGATCGGATAAGAATAGTTACAATCAATTGGAATTGAATGCAGGGATTCCTAATCCATTCTTTGATTATTGTAATCTAAGTTTTGAATTGCCGGCACCTAGTGACGTGATGATACGTGTCTTTAGCCTTCAGGGTAAAAATATATTCGAGAGGGAATTAAATGGTGAAAAAGGCACCAACGAATTTCAGATCAAACGAGAAGATATTGGTGTAAATGGTGTCATTTTCTGTGAAGTCTCCTCCTCATTTGGAACCAGAGTTATTCGGTTAATTATGTTATAATAGTTTATAAATCAAGTAGTTTAGTACCACAGTTGGCTCCTGCCGACTGTGGTATTTTATTTTATATATAAATTTTTTTAATATTTTTTAAATATTTAAGAAACTATGCATATATTTGTGCCGATGTACTCTTAGGTGCATGCCCCATCCGTTTAAACTCATTAGTGCAAGTCGTAATTAGCAGGCTTTTATGGAGCTATTCCTTAAAGCCAACACACGTTTTTTACATTTTAACAAAACTTGCAAACCTACAATGGGACAGCTACGACTTACACAATTCAAAGCTCTTGCAAATACTTTAAGTATTAAAGCAGCGCGCACGGGTTCAATTCTAATCCTTTGTTTTATGATTTCAGCATTTAATTATGCTGTAACACAATGTCTTCCTCAACCAGGGAGTATAGAAGGCTCTGTGCTGATAGATCAAAATTTTAATGGCCTCAAAGATGCATCAGACGCAGGGATCGGTCAAATTAAAGTACAGGCATATAATGGAGCGGGAGTTCTAGTGTTCGAAACATTGACGAATGCCCAAGGATGGTATCGTATTTCAGGCTTATCAGATCAAGGTTATTATCGAATAGAAGTATTAAAGCCAATTCATTTTGAGTGGGCTACTTTTGGAAAGGACTATACCTCAGATCCTGCTTTTATAAAAGCCCCTTCTTGCAATATAAATTTTGCATTTACAAAGCCTTTTGATTTTATAGGTTCCGGAGTACCGGAAATTGCAGTTACTTGCTTTGCTTACGGTGGTTTGGGTGTCAATCCAAATTTACAAACGGTCGTTAGCACACCCTATAAATTTAATGGTTCAAGCCCAATCAAAAAATTGGGAATGAAATCCGCTACGGGTTCAATTTGGGGATTAGCGTACAAAAGAAGTACTGCCGAATTATTTTCATCGTCCTTCGTTAAGAGTGGCGCAGGATTAGGACCTCTGGGGTTAGGTGGTCTCTATAAAACAAATTATACCTTACAACTTACAGAAAGTTTTTACAATTTAGCTGATGCCGGAATTAATACTGGAAACACGCTGGGAGTTTTAGAAACAGATTGCGATTATGCTGATTTTGTAGGAAAGTTAGGGTTAGGAGATATGGATATTTCAGCAGATGAAAAATATTTATACGTAACAAATTTATTTCAGAAGTCTATAGTTTTTATTCCTACTAAAAATCCGGAACCGTCTAAAATTATAGAAATAAAGATTCCAGATCCAGGTTGCAATAATGCAGATTATGCAGTATCAGCGATCAAAGAGAAAGATGGAAAGCTATATATAGGTGTTACCTGCACCGCAGAAGGAAGTGAGAATGAAATAGATTTCTATTTTCATATTTACGAAATGGATCTTCTAAGCAGAACGTTCAATTTAATTTTATCGACAGATTTTGGACGTGCTTATTGGCTTACCCATCCGGCAGATAATCATAAGTTAGTATCGCAATGGTTGACTGATATTGATTTTTCAGATGCAGGCCACATGATTCTGGCTATTGCCGATCGCAATGGACATAGTTTTTGCCAACCGGGAAGTTACCTGACGAACCAGTTTGGGGATATACTAATGGCATGGAAAGATAATGGTGTATGGAAACTTGAAAATAAAGCTAAAGTAGGCCTGTTTACGGGTAGTGGACTTAACAATATCGAAGGCCCCGGAGGAGGAGAATTTTTTGGAGAAGACTATTGGGTAGTTGGACCTAGTCTACATCCGGAAGTATCCATGGGTGGGGTAGCCGTACTGCCGGGCTCAGGTGAAGTTGTTTCAGTTGTTTTTGATCCTGTGTACGAATCTCTGGCTGGTGGATTGCATAAATACAGCACAACTAATGGTAAAAAGCTTGCGGCAATTCAAATATATAACCGAACATCTTCGGCTTTTGGCAAAGCTTCTGGATTAGGAGATCCCGAAATTATATCCGCAGCAGCTCCCATTGAAATTGGAAATTATGTTTGGTTGGATTTAAATAAAAATGGATTCCAGGATGCAGACGAAGTTGGATTAGCCCAAGTGAAAATTTCGTTGTTCAATGCTAAATGTGTAAAAATTGCAGAGACTTTTACGAATGCGCAAGGATATTATAGCTTTAATTCACTTCAGATACTCGATTTACAATTTGATTCTCAATATTATTTAGTCATCGATGATGCTCGTTTCAATAAATCAACGCATTCATTAATTATAGGTGCGGATTCTTTGGAGTTAACGATACCGAACCAGCAATATTCCGGATTGTATAAGGATCATATTGACAATGACGCGATCATCTGGAGTTTAGCTACGTGCAATTATTTTGCTCAATCCCCGGTGATCTCAATAGTTACAGGAAGTGCGGGACAAAATAATTACACGTTTGATATTGGGTTTATTCAAAAAGAAATAATTATAGCACCGCCACCGCCTCCGCCCCCTGCGTTGGAGATATATGATTTAGCCTTAATTAAGAAATGGAATGATGCATTCCCTAAAAAGAAAGGCGAACTCATGCAATTTGAAATTATTATTGAGAATCAAGGAAACATGCCTGTGGAGTATGTGGAAATTGCTGATTATATACCATCGACGTTGGTATTCAATCAAGCAGCTAATCCTAATTGGGTCTTAAATGGTAACATAGCAAGATATGTCATCAATGAAACGATATCACCTTTTCAACGGAAAAGTATATTCATCAATTTATCCTATAATATGGAACAGGGAGTGCTGGTTTAATTAATCGCGCTGAGATAGTATTGATGAAAAATAAAATTGGGAACGCAGTGAGTGATATTGATTCCACTCCAGATGCTATTCCTGACAATGACAATGGAGGTATCGTTTATTCTTCTTCTGATGACCAATGGGATGGAGATGGCATCACAGATGAAGATGATGCTGATCCTGCAGCGTTTCAGATTTTTGATTTAGCCTTAATATTAACCACTGAAATAAATCGACCCGTTAAACTGGGAGAGGACGTACTGCAGAAAATTCACGTGTGCAATCAAGGAAGTTTAACCGCACAAAATGTCAGGGTAATCGATTATCTTCCAACAGGTGTAAGTCTATCCCCATTGGATAATAATGGTTGGATGAATATTAATGGAAAATTGGTAAATACTATTAACATTCCATTAGAACCAGGTGATTGTAAGGATATTTTTATCTTGGTTAGGGTGAAGGAAAATGTTACCCCAGAGAATTTGATTAACCGAGCAGAAATTTATTATGCGGAAAATTTAAATGGAATTAATTTTAGTTTTTATGATTTGGATTCTAATCCGGATCAAAATTCTACTAATGACCCTGGTGGTGTATTAGCTTCTGCAACGGATAATATTCTCGATGGAGATGGTATCAACGACGAAGATGATGCGGATCCGGTAAGTTTGAAAATTGCAGACCTTGCTTTGAGAAAAACAGTGACTCCTGGTCAGCACCTTACCTACAAAGGAAATGTTAGATTCAATATTGATATTTTCAATATGGGATTTATAGCATTAAAAAACATAGAACTCGTAGATTATATAAATAATGGATTTGTTTTAAGCGAGGTATCTAAAAATAATGGTTGGACTTTATCAAATGGTCTAGCCATTTATAAATCAAATCAAGTCATCCAGGCTGGTGGCCAAATCACGGTACAAGTGGAATTAACCGCTTTGTCTTCTCTCAGTCTAACTAATTTAACAAATACGGCTGAGATTACTTATTTTGAAGATGCGTCGGGTACAAATATTTCACCTTATGATTTCGATTCTTCTCCGGATAAGGATATTTCAAATGATAAGGGAGGTGTATTGTATAGTGTTACAGATGATGAAATACTGGATCATGGAGTTATCGATGAAGATGATGCAGATATTGCAGGGATTCCCTTGTTTGATCTGGCTATTCGAAAATATTTAAATTACCCAAAACTAATTTATAGTTCAAGGGATACCGTTCAGTTTATGATGGATATTTTGAACCAGGGTAATGTAGGCGCAAGAGACATAAAGATTATAGATTATCTCGATTCCAATTTCATTTTTAGTGAAGTGTTAAATCCAGATTGGAAAAAAATATCAGCTGACAAGATTCAATTTATTTATTCTGGAGAAATACCTGCTTTATCTACTATTCAAATTCCCATTTATTTAGTGTTTAAAGATAAACTTAATGGAATTCAATTTTTAAATTGTATAGAAATTGCAGATTTTAAAGATCAGGATGGTAATAATGTCGTCGATTACGATTCCCATCCAGATGCCATTTCTAATAATGATAAAACAGTGACAGGCGATCATGATATTGTCAATGATCATGGTGAATTGGATGAAGACGACCACGATTGTTCTATCACCAATCCGGATAATTTTGATTTGGCTTTATATAAAGATGTAGACATAAGAACGGTCCAACGAGGTCAAGTTGTTCCTTGGAGAATTACTGTGGTTAATCAAGGGACCGTAACCGCCCAAGAAATTGTAATTGTCGATTATATTCCGGAAGGCTTAGAGGTGATGGACCCTAAATGGAAACCACATCCAACGAACCCAAGTCCGGACAAAGTCTATTTGAAATTGAGTGTAGCTAACGGTCGTTTGCCACAGAGTGGACTAGCATTTGGAGATTCCGTAGTAGTTACGATAGATTTATTAATTTCAGGGGATCGGGAACCTGGGGCCATTATCAATCGATCAGAAATTTATTCTGCCTCAAATATTTTTTCAGAACCAGATGAAGATTCCACACCAGATGACGTTATCAATAATGATCCAGGGGGTGTAGTATTTGAGGATTCCGATCACTCCGGAAGTGCCGGTTCTGCAGATGAGGATCCACTATTTGATGAAGATGATTCGGATCCAGCAGGTGTATTCTTAATCGAAATCGAAAGAGATAGTTGTATCTGTTTAAATAATGCAGCGAATCCTGGTGACGGACAATTTTCCACTACGCTAAGATTTGAATCGAGAAGTGGGGAGATTTGGTTTATCCGTCAGGTGGATGGTTTTTATGACCCTGCAAGTCCTAATCCTCCTGCAGCACCAATTCCATTTGCAACAGGCATCTTAGGATATCATTTACCTATTTTGACGACAGATGGCCAAACTACAGTTTATACTATCACAGGCACCCATATTAGCGGAATTGGTTTTTCAATTGTTTTTGAAAACCAGTTTGGCGATAAGGTAAGTTTAGGAAATGTTCGCTGTGAATATGATGCTCCGACATTATTGGAGGGCTCCAATAATGTGTGTGAAAGTGGCCGAAGCAAATACCGTGTAGAAGCACATCAAGGAAGCAGCTATACATGGAGCTTATCTTCTGGAGGAAATTTTCTAACGTCGCCTAATAATCCAGGAGTTGAAATCGAATGGACAGCACCAGCTGGAACCTCGCATACCTTGCGTATACATGAATACAATTCAGAATTATGTCTTGAACCTTTGGAATTTATCATTACCATAGGAAATAGTTTTGTAGATGCAATTTCTTGTATAGGAAATTTACAGGTTTCACTGGATCATAATTGTGAAGCGATCATTCGCCCTGACATGATCCTAGTAGGTGGAAATTATGATTATAATTCCTACGCGGTGATGATTATGAACAAAGATGGTTCATTGATTCCAAACGCAACGTTTACTTATGAACACGTAGGCAAGTCATTTATTGCCAAGGTTATAAATGTATGTAATCGTCAAAGTTGTTGGACCACTATTAAAGTAGAAGATAAATTAAAACCCCAAATATTTTGTTTGAATGATACCATAGATTGTACTAGAATTCGAAGTTATTTGGGTCCATTGAATTTTGATAACTGTGATCCAAATCCGGTTAATATATTATTGGATGAGCAGATTATTGATACGTATTGCAATATAGAGTATTCAAAAATATTGATTCGTACGTATGTGGCTAAAGATGCTTCTGGAAATATTTCAGCGCCATGCCAAATGACGGTCTATTTAAGACATATTGCATTAGACTCAATTGTATTTCCAGATTCATTAACCATCAGTAATCGCAATCCGCTATTATGTAATAGGTATCCACTAGATTCCTTAAAAAGACCGGATCCAAGATTTACAGGCACACCTACATATAACGATTCTACAATTTACCCGAAAGCTCCGGACAACTATTGTAATTATGCAGTTTCCTTTGAGGATATTGAATTACCAAATGGAAAAAATTGTATCCGTAAAATTTTAAGAAATTGGAGAGTGATTATTTGGACGTGTCAGGATTTCAGAGTAGTTAATTACATTCAACTTATTGAAATTGTTGATTTTGAACCACCAGTTATAACCTGTCCATACGATATCGAAGCAACCACTTCCGGTGGATACGTTTGTGAAGCTCGTGTGTTCATTCCTGCGCCGATCACATTTGACAGTTGTTTGAATGAAGTGACTGTGGATTTAGTATATCCTGGGGGATTTATTAAAGATTTCCAAAGTTCGTATGTGATCTTACCGGTTGGAGTTAATGAATTAAAATTCAGAGCGTATGATCGATGCCACAATGTGGATAGTTGTGTATTCCTCGTGGTGGTTACAGATAGAACACCACCTGTGGCGCTGTGCGATAAAGAAACTACGGTATCCCTGGATCGCTTTGGATTTGCATATGTTCCTGCTCATGTATTTGATGATGGAAGTTATGATGATTGCCATATAAAAAGTATGCAGGTAAGAAGAATGGATGGAGGAAAACCATGTGGATCTCAATTGCAAAACTTTAGAGATAGCGTAGAATTTTGTTGCGCGGATGTGGGTAACCTTATATCTGTTTTATTCAGAGTAACGGACCATGAAGGAAATGAAAATACGTGTATGGTTTTAGTGGAGGTTCAGGATAAAACGATTCCTACCATTAATTGTCCGCATGATGTAAAAATCTCTTGCGATTTTCATTTTGATCCAAACGATTTATCTCAATTCGGTTCGCCAGTGGCTTCTGACAATTGTAATGTTACTATCACGGAAGTGGATAGTTTCAATATCAATCAGTGTCGTGAAGGTTTCATTGATCGCATTTTTATCGCAGGTAATGCATTTGGTCAGGATGTGTGCGTACAAAGAATAACCATCATTAATGGTGAGCCATTTACAGGCGATGATATAATTTGGCCGATAGATTTCGATACCACAATTTGCGATCCTAATGCATTGTCGCCAGATAGTTTATTCGGAGATAGGGGATATCCACAAATTACAGAAGATTTTTGTGATTTGGTTGGTACCTCTTATGAAGATCATGTATTCCGCTTTTTAACTGGTTCCGATGCTTGCCAAAAAATAGTCAGAAAATGGAAGGTGATCAATTGGTGTCGTTTGACGGATGATAATGGAAATATAATTGAGTATACTCATACACAAGTCATCAAAATTCATAATTTCAATAAACCCATATTTGTCACCGGATGTGTAGATCAACGGTTTGTAAC
>JALYPU010000026.1 GCA_030856215.1 Bacteroidota bacterium | reverse complement strand
CTGCTGACCATTCCTTATTAATTGAGGTCTGAAGATTTCAAAATCATTTACAAAAACTAAATTTTCATCATAGCTTCCACCTCTCACACTATATTGCGAAGATAATTCTCCACCACTGCTACTTCTGACACCTAATGCAATACTAGGAAGCACCGATTCTATATTGCCTGACACTGTAGGCAAGAGTTCAAAGGATTGTAGGTCTTCTCTTATATCAGTTCCTCTATCTTCTCTTTTCTCAGAAATGATAATTTCGGGATTGATCAGTGGATTTAAAAAGATATTCCATTCGATTACAGATTCAAGTTGACTAAATTTAATAATTTTGGATTTGGATTCATATCCTAAGCGATTTACTTTTACTTCTATGTCCTGTCCAAATTCAACGCTAAATTCATAAAAACCTTCAACGTTACTTTCAGAAAAATATTTAGTTTGCGGAATAAAGACGGTTGCTGATTCTATAGGATAACCACTTCCAGCATCTTTTATAGTCCCTGAAACAACGATGGTTTTTTTTTGCGAAAACAATACGCACGCAGTAAATGTCAATACTAGCTGAACTATAATTCTATACCATTGAGTTTTGCTCATGAAAAGCGCTAACAAATTTGAAAGCTATAAGTAATTTGGTTGATGAATAACAAAAAGAACAGAGGTCAAACATGAAACGTACCTATCTATACTAACGCTCATTAAAAAATCAAATTGCCTGTGGATATTTGTTTAAATGCCTGAATACTTGACTTAGGATCCTTTGTTTTAAAAATAGCATTTCCAGCTACCAATACATCCGCTCCGGATCTCAATATTACTTCTGCATTTTGTAATCCAACTCCCCCATCCACTTCAATTTTAACCGTTAAGTTTCTGGCCATAATTTCACTTTTTAAGATGCGGATCTTTTCTAAGGTACGGTATATAAATTTTTGACCTCCAAATCCAGGATTTACAGACATTAAACATACCATATCTATATCTTCTAATACATCAAATAACAGTTGTACAGGTGTGTGAGGATTAAGGGCAACCCCGGCTAATGAGCCCGAATCTTTGATTTGTTGAATGACCCGATGTAAATGAGGACAGGCTTCATAATGCACTGAAATGCTATCAGCACCTGCATTTCGAAAATCTTCAATATACAATTGAGGATCTGCAATCATTAAATGAACATCCAATGGTTTAGTCGCATGCTCATTAAAAGCTTGAACTATGGGCAAACCGAAAGAAATATTGGGAACAAACCGTCCATCCATAATATCGAGATGAAACCAATCGGCCTCACTTTCATTAATTAATTTTGATTCATCTCCTATTTTAGAAAAATCACAAGATAATAAGGAAGGGGCTAGAATAAATGTAGACATTAAGCGCAAAAATACACTAAAATAATTCTTGCATGAAGATCCTCAGTATAAAATGAGCACTATTCCTTTATAAGTGACACTAAATCATCCTTGAATTTTAGAAAATATAATCCAGGTTCTAGTGAACTGACATCCAGATATTCCTTTCCTTCGTTAAAGTAAACAAGTATTTTTTGACCAGTGGATGTATAAATTTCGACTTCGGCAGGGTCTACATCTGGATGATTTATAAATAAATAGGAACCTACGGGATTAGGATAAACTGATAATTTTTTTGAATCTACTCTTGAGGATGAAATAATAGGACTAAAGGCAGTACCTCCATCATTGTCTATCATCATTAATCGGAAATAGCGTTTTGAACTAGCTGTTGCAAATGATGGAACCTGAAACGAATAATTTTGCAAAGTCAACGATTCACCTATTGCTTTAACTTCTCCGATTTCCAAAAATTCTTGACCATTACTACTTTGTTGGATAATAAAATGCGAGGCATTTATTTCAGTGGCAGTTTGCCAATTCAATGTTATTTTAGAAGGGGTGGTGTAGTTAACTGCAAAGTCTACTAATGTTATGGGTAATATCAAGTTGTTGGTCACCTTCCCACAACTTTGTCCGTTTGATTCAAAAGATATTGCCAAAAAATGGGCAATAGAATTACAATGGGTAACAAAACTGAAATCCTGGCATATTAGGCTTCCCACGGAGAATCCTTCTACATTTATGGTTCTATGAATCGTGTCTGTAGATAAGCTAATGGTATAAACTATCATTTTACTTAAACTAGTCGCCTTTTTTACGCACAAAGTCACCAGAAACGAACATTGCGAACCTCCAACGGGAACCTTGGATTTGATATATAAACCGGTATTCATTCCCAGAATACAATCCTGTGCTTTTGTGAATGATGTAAGGCTAGCTACTATTAAAACGATTAAAATTAGGCTCTTCATAGCCGTTTGCATTAAGTGTGAATTAGGGATGTCAAGTAAATATATCCAATCACATCTAAACCATCACATTTGTATTACATAATTATAAACACAATGCATAATAGCCTGTTAATCTAAATATTGAATATCTTTTATTTCTATATCTGAATTTCCTATGAAGGCCTGGTAAACCTTTGTAGTTAAGATAACATCATCCTGACAATACCTTGTGATGGATTCTAAATCATTCAATATCCAGTAGAAATGGCCCACCTGACTGCCATCTAATGTAGATTTGGAAGAGGGTAAGTTGAGGCAAGCTGCCAATAAATCAAGGGAGATATAGTGTTTGTAATCACCAAATTTCCACATTTCTAAGGTATCATAGATATATTTGACTTCCCATGGTTTTTTCGATGTGATATCTAATATGGATGGCAATTTTAGACGATGCACTAATAGCCTCCTGCAAAGATAAGGAATGTCAAATTCTCTGATGTTATGTCCACAAAATGCATGTTGGTTTGGATCATTAAAATGAGTATTAATTAACTCGGTAAACTGTACTAGAATTTCATTTTCCGAATGGCTAGCGAACGATCGGACTCTAAATTGAGTGCCACTAAAAAACCCTAAACTGATACAAACGATTTTTCCGAACTCAGAAAAAATAGCTGCCTTACTTTGATACCATTCCGATGTAGTTTTATCCAGTTGCTCCCTTTGAAATGATCGGCATTTTTGATCCCAAAGATGTCTCCATCGCTCATCCATGTCGCTATAAACGGCATGCGATGAGACTGTCTCAATGTCTAAAAATAAAATTCTGCTCATAAAATGTGTCCTCTTTTATCAGGGTAAACCACTGTTTTCGGCTTAAAAATACAATATAATGGAACTTATTTAAGTTATTTTTTCTTAACTTTACTTGAACAATTATTTTATTATTATGGTAGAAAATAAATCAAATCAAAATTTAAAAGCCTTGGTCGTAGTAGCTATACTTGGATTGTTAGGCTTGAATGTTTATCAGTTTGTAAACAACCGGAGTCTTCAAAAAGATAACCTTATGAAGGAAACGGAACTAACTGATCTGGAAAAAACTAAAACAGAGTTGGATAAACAATACCAAGAATCTGTAGACGAACTCAATGATATGAAAACCAATAATGTCGAATTAAACAGCCTTATTGATTCTCAAAAAGAAGAGCTTAGAATTCAGAAAGATAAAATCGGATCTTTACTTAGAGATTCTAAGAATTTAACCTTGGCCAAAAGAGAAATTGATGGCATGAAATCTAAAGTCCAAGAATATGTGGCGGAAATAACCAGATTGAAACAAGAGAATGAGCAATTGACGGCTAGTAATGAATCGCTGACGGTCGAAAAAGAAAATTTGAATCGAGAAGTTCAAACAAAAACAGCAGAAAATCAGCAGCTATCGGAAGTAAAAACTAATCTTACCGCACAGAATGAGCAGATTGCTAAAGAGCGTAGCTTGTTGTCCAAAAAAGTAAACCGGGCATCTTCTATTCAGGTAAATAAAATAAAAACAGAAGCCTTTGAAGAACGAGATGGAAAAAAACCCAATGAAGTATCCAGAGCAAAAAACGCAAATTACATTCAGGTTTGTTTCAATACATCCAATAATCCAAATGCGGATGCTGGTAACGAGGTATTTCATGTAAGAGTTTTAGATCCAATTGGTGGAACCCAAGCTATGGAATCAGAAGGATCCGGAGTCTTTGTCAGTGAAACAACTGGTGATCAGGTCCGATATTCCACTGTTGCAGAAACTCGTTATGCTAATGATGTGAAGCAAGTTTGCGGTAAATGGAAGAACCCAAATGGCTTTCAGGAAGGTGTTTATCAAGTTGAAATTTACAATAAAGGATATCTAGTAGGTACTTCAAGTATAAAACTGAAATAACTTACATAGCAATCATTATAAAAAAAAGTCCGAAAATCATTTTTTTCGGACTTTTTTTATTTATTGTATCAGAACTCTCTTTCAATTTCTAAATTGCACCCCAATTTAAATTCAGCAGAATGACTAAACCTAAAATTTTAATGCTTGGTTCAAATGGACAAATAGGCACTGTTCTATCCAAAGCTTTAAAAGAAAGATATGGGCAAGACCAAATAATTTGTTCTGACATAAATCAACCGAAAATAATATCCAATCCTTTTGAAGTTTTAGATATTTTAGATTCTCAAGCCTTATCATTAGTTATTCAAAAATATAATATCACCCAGATTTATCATTTAGCAGCTATACTTTCTGCAAAGGGTGAAAAAAATCCCGGCCTCACTTGGAAAGTTAATCTGGATGGTCTCATTAATGTATTGAATGTAGCTGTTGAACATAAAATTTCAAGAGTCTTCTTTCCTAGCTCAATTGCAATTTATGGTGGTTCGACACCCAAAATAAATACCCCTCAGCATGCCAGTTTCGAACCCTCGACGGTATATGGTATCAGTAAGCTTGCTGGTGAACTGTGGTGTCAATATTATTTCAATCGATTTGGACTGGATGTCCGTTCTTTAAGATATCCGGGTGTAGTGGGTTGGCAGTCTGTCCCGGAAGGAGGCACTACAGATTATGCGGTAGAAATATACCACGCCGCTCTAAAACTCCAACACTATACTTGTTTTCTCAAGGAATCCACCCGTTTACCCATGATTTATATGGACGACGCAATTAGAGCCACCCTGGAGTTGATGGAAGCTGACCCTCAAAGACTATCGATAAGAACCAGTTATAACCTGGTGGGAATGAGTTTTACACCGGGAGAAATCTATGCTGAAATAAAAAAACACATTACCAATTTTACCATCAACTATCAACCAGATTTTAGACAACAAATTGCCGAGTCATGGAATGAAACGATTGATGATCAGGCGGCAAAAATGGATTGGGATTGGAAGCCAAGGTTTGATTTAGAGTCTATGACGCTTGATATGTTGCACCATCTAAACACATCAAACAAGTCTGTTTAATTATAGTAACAATTGAATTTCTTTCTTTATCGCAGATAATGCTTTATTGATCACTGGATCCGTAAGTGCAACTCCTTTTTCCAATAAATAACGCTCAACTGCTGGAACTCCTTCATTTGAAGAGAGTTGTCCAGCTTGGTCAATGGCATGAAGCACTTCTTCTTTTGCCAAAAGTATAATCTCCCATAAGGTGTCGCTCACATAAATCTGTTGTACATAATTGTGTTCATATTCCTGTTGGACGCCCAATATAAGTGTGTGGCAAAGATCTCGTGATTTTAAATCTGGTGTTTTAAATCGCATGAGTAAATGAGGAATTCGAATTCGTTCCAAAAAAAGCGATAACCTTTCATAAGATTGGAGTTTTAAGGGCAACGCATGCGGCTGCATGTGTTTTTGATGATCTATCATCCGTTTGCTGTGTATTTCCTGTAGATACATTTTGAGCATAAAATAAACGGTAAGAAATACGACAAATGCTGGTAGAGTATATTTTAAAACATCAAAAAATAATTCCATATCTAGTCTATTTATAAATTATTTAAATCAGGCTTTGAAGGATACAACAAATTTGAATACAGAACCAAAAGTCTTACTTTTGTGTTTATTTACAAAATTGATTTTATGTCTACTGAGGTTATACTGGAAGCGCCATTAAAAATTACAGCCAATGCGCTTCAACAATTACGCCGAATCCGTCAGGAACAAAACATTTCCGAAGAGTATGGCCTACGCGTCGGGGTAAAAGGTGGAGGTTGTTCTGGTTTTTCTTATGTGCTTGGCTTTGATCAAAAGAAGGAAAAGGACCAGATTTATGAAATGGAAGAATTTAAGATCTTTATGGAAGGTGCCCATGCCTTATATTTAGTAGGGATGGAAATCGACTGGTTGGAGGGCTTAAATAACCGGGGTTTTTCATTTACCAATCCAAACGCCAAAGATACTTGCGGCTGTGGTCAATCATTCTCGGCCAAATAGCTTCCTGATAGCTCGTTCAATTTAAACAGCTAATTTAGTTCAGTTCCCATTACCTTTGCGGAGACCCAAGCCTGACTAAAAGGTAGCGGAAATATTCAAATTAAGTATGAAAGACGTGTTTGACCTGATTGCCAGGGCATTTTTAGCCACAATATTTTTATTTGAAGCATTCACCTCTCTTAAATTTTTTGACAGGACCAGAGAGACCATGATAGACTATGGGATCACTTGGCAGCCAGATTTTCTGCTTATTGGAACTTGTATTTTACTGACTATAGGGGGTATTTTTTTACTTATTGGTTACCGCCCTGCTTTCGCAGTCATACTACTCTTAATTTATTGGGTACCCGTTACGTTTATAGTATATTCATTTTGGAATGATCCGCCTGAACGACAAAATGTACAGTCGATATTTTTTATGAAAAATATTGCCATTACAGGTGGGTTGATCCATGTTTTAGTGCACGGAACTGGGCGACTCAGTGTAAAAAGACTCATTGGTTATACTAAGGTGCCAAAAGAGAAATGGTAATAAGTATTAAGAATCCTATTTGTAGAATTACGTTAAAAATTTGGGGCATTTGTACTTTACTAATTTACAAAAGCGTTTCTAATTTGTTCTTGTTTTTTACGACTAACTAGTTTTGAAATATGAAAATAAAATATGCAGTGCATCCAAGTTTGGCTTATCAGCAAGCCATTATACAAATCTTAAAAAAAACTAGGGGACATTCAATAGAAATACCAACAGAATTAACACCTTCAGGAGGTTTAGAAAAAAAAGATCGCATTACGCATGCTTTTCATTTATATCAGCCAAAAGATTTTACAAAAAAAGTGAAGTTCTTTGTACAAATTTCGTTTGACCTAGCCTCAATGTAACTATGCGATTCTTCATATGCCTCATTTTTATTTTAGTTTCTTTTCAAGGCAAGGCACAATTTGATTGGTCATTTTCATTTGACACTATTCATGTTCCCGGATGGCCTGGTATTCATTCATTTGCCTATGGCATTTATGAACAAAAATTGTATGTTTTTGGCGGTAGGCGAGATGGCTTACATCCTAAAGAAAGTGGATTTGAACGGACACAAGCTAACGATTCCATCTTTATCATTGATTTATTAAATTTAAAAGTAACATCTGTTGCTTTAGACATTGAAGATGTACTATTATATGATGCATTAACCACATCTGGTATGCAATTTATTCAAAAGAATCAAAGCCTATATTTGATAGGTGGGTATGGTGAATCAATATTAGGTGGTTATAAAACGTTTCCGACACTCACTGAAATAAAGTTGAATGAATTAGCGATAGCCATCGACAAGCAGGCCGATATCTCTAAGTCCATTCGGTATATTGTTGATTCTACTTTTACGGTGGCAGGCGGTCAAATGGACTATCTGGAGGATATTTTTTTTCTGGTGGGCGGTCATAAATTTGAAGGGAAATATAAAAGCAGTGATAATAAACAATTGCAAACTTATACAGATAAAGCAATTTTGTTTAAGATTATTTCTACCCCAGACACTTTTTATACACAAAAGCAAGCTGAAATTTTGGATGAATTTAATTTTCATCGAAGAGATTATAACTTGAATAAAATTAACATGGCCGATGGAGGCGAAAAGCTATTAATTCACTCCGGTGTCTTTATGATAAATGAAGCACGGCCGTTTTTAAACATGGCATTATTGGATTCGCTAGGATATAAAGACGTGGATAACTTCCTACATAAATACGCCAATTATCATTGTGCAAAAACGCTTTTAATGGATTCATTAAATAATACGTTTCATATTATTTTCTATGGTGGAATGAGTGAATTTTATATCGATTCCTTCGCACAGGAAATTCGGGATCCGTTCGTTCCATTTGTATCTTCTGTGAGTCGAATAAGTCGAATGCCAACGGATCAGTTTATTGAACAATTACATGCAGAGCAACTTCCTGGATTTTTTGGGAGCAGTGCAGAATTCATTGTACACCCAACTTTCACAAAGGATGGTGAAAAAATTATAGATATTAGCACCCTTCCAAAAGATACTAATATGATCGGTTGGATTTTAGGTGGAATATGGAATCCCTCTCTGGAACGAAATCCCTGGCAAAAAGATAAGGCTCATTTGACAAGAAGTAATCCTTATTTTATTCCAGTGTTCATTATTAAAAACAAAACCGGAACTAAGACAAAAGAATCCAATAATGTCTACACTAAACTTAACATTACCTGCTGGCCTAATCCTTGTGAAGATCACCTTACTATCACACTTGAAAAAGATGTTACATCGATCTGTTATTGGATTCAAAATTCAATAGGCGAATTAGTTATTTATAATGAACTAAAAGAATTCAAGAATGAATTTCAAATTCCTATTCGACATCTAATTTCCGGCAGTTATAAACTTTTATTGTCCACAGACAAAAAGGAATTAACCACCCACAATTTCATAAAAAAATAATAGACATAAATTGATTGGATATCTTATTGGTATTTTTTTATGATGGAATAATAAAGGGGCACAAAAATGCAAATCAACTCTAGGTCTGGATCCATTTTTGTCGTTGATTGCCAGGCTATCCAGTCAAGAATTTCTCCATAATATTCATTGTAAAAGCTGAATATGATTTGGCCATCTTTTTCCACTTCCCAACGCACACCTTCGGGATCCCTAACCCAATTTAAAACATATTGGTCATCGTTATTGCTAATCCTCCAACGATCATACTGATTTGGCCAACTGGGGCTGGCTATATAAACAGAATTTCCAAACCGTATCTCCCATTGGTCAGGTGTATTATTCCATTTTTGACGAATCATTCCTGAAACACCATTAAAACTGACGTTCCACTCCTTGATATTATTTTCAAACGACCATCGGGTGCTTATGACACCTATTTCTTGGGCCTCTTCATTATAAATTCTCCAATCACTTAGGTCATCAGCATAATAAGAACTTACGTAATGAAGGGATTGTGCACAAACCACGTGTGCTAAAAAAGAAAAAATACTAATGTAAATAATTTGCATTAAAATGGTAAATCGTCATAATCCTGAACCTGGGAAAATGGATCCGGAGATTCAGCATCTTGAATTACGTTTTCTCCTGCTTTCACCTGAGATTCCCCACCATTTTCTACCCGCCAGGCATTTAAATTAGTAAAATATTTGCCCTGCCATTCTCTCCCCTTCAAATCAAAATGAACGAGTATAGGCTCATTTTCATTGTACTTATCTATTATATTACATCGGTCCTGTGTGAGCTGAAATTTAACAAACTGAGGATATTGCTCTTCTGTTTGTATAACAAATTCCCGGGTTTGAAAACTAGCCGTTTTACTTTCAACTTCGAATTTCTTAATTAACTTACCTGTGATCTGATAACTCATACTTTTTTAATTTGATGCAAAAATACAAAGCCCTGAGCGGATTTTACCGGTAGACTCTAAACAAAAAACCCTCTCCCGAAGAAGAAGGTTCCTGTAAATATGATAGTAAACCTTGAAGCCTTATTGGTCCAAAACCGCCAATTTGTAACTCATTTGTTGAGTGCCCGCATCTATTCTCAATGTGTACATCCCAGCAGATTCCAGTTGCGATCGCTTAATTTTGATTTCGTTTTGACCTGCGGAAAAATACTCCTGGCTAGTAAAAATTAATTTTCCTTCTAAGTTATAAATGGAATAACTCAGATTCATCGGATTCTTTAATTTAAAGCTCACGGAGCTTTCGTGAACAAAAGGATTTGGAATTAAGGCGCCAAATTGGATAAAATTATAATTAGTTTCTTCTTCTGATTTCCATATAATATTCAACACTTGTTCGTGTTCATTATAAATTTCAGCGTGTAACACAGATGAATTGATGGCTATTCCTGTTTTAGCACCATTTGAAATTAATCGCTCAACTTCCAGATAGAATACTGGCTCATCTTTTAGAATTTGTATATCTTTTTCGGAACTCCAAGAGACTAATATCACGCCTTTGTCTACCCATGACCACGAAATATTCGCACCTATAATAGGAATCGTTCCTGGTTTTATGTCTAAAACATTGATTACAGCCGGATCAAAATGTAAGGTAAACTGCATACCAGGAGAAAAAATATTTTCATCCACCATGATAGGGATTAAATGTTCATCCTGGAAATTGTTTGAGATGTACATTCCAAAATCTTTGCGATCTCGAACTTTTACCTCTTGCGCATTTCCCCAGAGGGTTTCACTAACATCTCCCAATTTTATTCCTTTAAAGTCAATAAAATTCATATCACCTGGTAAGCCCAGTATACGATATTGGTCAGGAAGTGATTCGTACCAAGGATTTAAAGGATCAGGAAATTGATAATTCGCTTCAACAAATGACCAAGATGGTACATTTTTAAGTTTCTGGTCAATTCCTAAAATTAATTTTCGTAAGGCTACGACATCCGTCGTTGTTATTATATGGTCTCCGTTTACATCCCCGGCAATTATATTCCACACCGACGTTAACGATTCCACTCCTAAAATATGTTTCTGAATTTTTACAATATCTAGAGTCGTTACACCTTCTAAGTAATTTTTAATTTTAGATGGAATGATAGTATAGTTTTTACCAATAAATAGATTACTAAAACTGAATTTCCCTGAAAACTCCCCTCGCTTCACTAAACCATTGTCATCAAATACCTGAATCTCCACTTCTTGGATGTCTTTTTGGTCCGGCGTTTGTATGATTCCTGCAATATTCCCTACAAGAGTACCTCGCTTACAAATATTGTTATTGTCCTGGATGACAACAGTCGTTCTACAAAAATCCTGCAACCCAGTAAATCTGTCAGTAACATAAATAGAAACTGCCCTCATACCAATGCTGTCACAATTAAATATCCTGAATCTATCATTGCTATCACGCGAAAAAGAAAGTACGACTGGATTTCCACAAATCTGGTAACTGCCCCGATCTAAATCATTGGCCCAAATGGTAATCATACCTTCCAATATTCCATCACCATTTTCATCTACTCCCATCAAATTAATGGCGACACCCGTAAGACAATAAGACGTAGGCGGTTTACAATTAATTACGCGAATTATTTGCTGCTTGACTAATTGATTTCCGCAGCGGTCCTCAAAAATCCACAAAAATCTATGCTCACCAATTGGAAGCTCTCCATCGAATGTAACAGTATTTCCATTGATACTGTAGATACTGTCAAACAATCCGTTATTATATAAATCGATTTTAAATCCTGAAATTAAATCATCAGCCGGTGTACAATCATCTATGGCACTATGCGTTATTCGAACCCGCTCTTTTATACAATTTTGGCCGGTAAGGCAAACGCGAATCGTATCATACGTATCCAATGGTTTAGGAGGACTTGTATTGAATATTTTAAGTACCTGTTGGTAATCCCAATGTGGAACAATTAAGTTTCCGCCCTTGTCATAATATCGTTGACACCAATCAATAACTTTCCATTTTCTCAATACTTTAAAACAGGCCAGCGAATCCTGAATAATATGGAATACATGGTCTTCGTAGCTGGTTCCAATTAAAGAGCAATCATGTTCGCCAAAAATAGGATACCCATACCCCAGAGGTAAGTTCTTAGGATCCAAATCACCGCCGCATGAATTAATAGCCGTATCTAAAGGCCAAATAATATCCGTTTCACCATCAAATGGATCCAAATCATAAACAAAAATGTGTTGAATACAGGTATCATAACGATCCATGTTATCTTTTATAACAAAATACCTATCCAAAGAACCTAATCCGCATTGATCCAGATTTTTAATGGTAAAAGTATCCATCTCGACTATACAATTGTCTGAATAGTATGGCCCACCAAAATGGGTCAGATCAACTGTGTCAATATGTTTATTGCATGAAATTGTGTAATCGTGTGGACATCGGATGACGGGCGCAGATTTGTCCTGCACTTCTACTTCGACCATACAATCATTAAAATTACCATGTTTATCAGTTGCCCGGAAAATTACCATGATTGTTTTGCCGACATCGGCGCAACAAAACGTTACAAAATGTCTGAACGTACTATCTTTAAAACCACATGGCTCTCCGAGGTCCATCCTTCTTACTAAGAAACTATCCAGATGGCATTCATCATGACTTCCATCATCGAACGCATCCGCATATACATGAACTTCATCATCACGACTCATACTAACCACTGTATGTTGTTGACAAATTGGAACGGGTGGCGTTTTATCTTCTACGGTTATTTTAACTTGACAGCTATCTACATTATAACATTTGTCATAAGCTCTGTACGTCACATAATGTATTCCAACAGGTAGCACAATTGTTCCGCCATTGGAGTGTATTAAAATGCCTCCACCAAAAGAAACATCGACGCGAACGCTATCCTGACAATTATCTGAAACGTCGGCTGGAGGTAGGTTGAATGTGGCTTGGCACTCACTGTATCCATTTGTAGTAACAGTTAGATCATATGGACAATGAAGTATTGGAGGTTCGTGATCGACAATTTCAATGATCTGTGGATGCGTCCGAATGACCGCTGTTCCACACCACCATTCCACTACACGCCATAAACGCAATATTTTTTTCTTGCATCCATTGTCAACTAAGACTGCGTCTTCATATGATGTACCGAGATTGCAAAAAAGATTGTAATCAGGCCATAATGGAAAACCATCCACTGTTGGAACTCCGGTAGTGTCTGGATGTGGATGCCCGTTTGCATCTAGAGGATATAAACCATTACAACTCAAATAACAATTATTAAATACCGTAAAATCTTTAGGGAAAATAACTGAATCAATAGGTATTCTTCGTAAATAAATAGTATCCTTGCAAATAGGAGAAACCCCTCCATATTTATCGTATGCTTGCCAACAACGTATAAATCGTTTGATAAAAATTGGATGGCAATCGTAGGGAGTTATAAATTCATCTACCTTTCTAATGGTCGGAAATGGGTCGCAATTATCATAGAATATCGGTGGATTTTTGAAGGTAGTGTCATTACAAAAAATGGTATCTGACTTGCAGAAAATTCTTGGACCAAATTTGTCTTCCACAAAAATTTTACCCCAACAAGAATTCCTGCTAGTGGAATCATAAATCATTGCAATTAAAGTTTTGCCTAAATGATCTATGGTCACCCGTGGACTTCCAGGAATTTTTACCATTTGATAGTCGAACACATCTACTCGATACCTAGCGTTAGGGCAATTCAATCCGTCCGTCAGTAAGAGATCGGGCGTAATAATTGATTGGCAGGAGTCTCCTATGGAAAGGTTGACTTTACCGCGGCACGCCAAAGCGCATTGAGCATGAAGGTGATTAATAAAAATGTTGGCTATAAAGATCAAGCTCAACATGAGTGGCCCCGAGGGGCATAGTTTTCTTAGTCCGAGACGCGACTCAGGTGAATAGTTCATCTGCTTCAAGATTTTAGTTAGTCCATTGCAGCTATGGAAAATCTATAGCTACTCCGGGTTGGAAATATCAATTTACAGTTGACACGTAAAAGGTGGCTTCAAAATACCTTATGCGTGTTTTTTCTAAAGAAGTAAATTTTTCATTGGACGAACCTATCCTTTACAAAAGGATACTCAGGCAGGTAGGATTTCGTAATCTGTAGATTACAGGGACAAATATATATAAAGCCTTATCAATATTCCTAATTATATATAAAATATATTTAAATATTAATATTTAAAATGTTTATTATATTGTATTTCAGGTAGTTATAAAATTATATTATTATAAATCAATTAATTTTATAGGTATAATATATAAGATTTTTACGTTTATACCTTTCGCATATTGCGATTTAATTATAATATCATTATGTGTTATCAAATAAACAATAACTTAGATTAAATTTTCAAATCCTTTCTTATGAAATGCTATCTTAAACATGTAGGCTCCTTTTTAATTAGTTTACTCCTTGTCTTATTTTCTTCTTGCCAGGCATTAAAAAATGAGGTTTGGTTTAATGCAGATGAATCTGGACGAATGGAAATTACTTTTGATATCGGGGCATTAGTAGAAGGTTTTTCTGAAAAAATACAAGAACTGAATACGTTGGATTCTACTGGTAATGAAAGCAAACAGCCAGCCGAATTGGAGCAGGAGGAAATTACTCATGCAGACCCGATGAGTGATCCAATTTCGCCGCCTATTATTGAAACCCAAATGCCCGATAAAAAGAAGAGTAGTATCCAAAAGTTTTTTGATAGACTACAGGATTCTAAAGCAGCCTCTGTTGATACAAGTGTGCTTTGTTCAACGCTTTTTCCGGATTCTATAAAACTAAAACTGGAACGCCCCTATCTATTGCGAAAAGTAGGTTTTCACGTTAAGTTCCGAGAAGATAGTGCCATCGCATTGCTCCGCATGGGTATTGATTTTATTCACCTCAGCCAGATCGATGAAATATTAAGCGAAATTGAAAAAGCAGAACAATTAGAAACGGGAGTAATTAACACAGAAAGTTCCATGAAGGAAAGCTTTATACTGGGCAATCAAATCCAATTCAAACCTGAAGAGGGTCTCTTAATTATTCCTGCAGAAGATATGCTCAAAAAAATGAACATGACAGAAAAAGAAGTGGATGATTTTGCTTTGATGAAACCCGAAGAATTGGAAAGTTTTAAAAAAATATTTGGCTTAGGAACCATTGAAACCATCTATCATTTACCCGGAAAAGTAAAATCAGTGGAAGGAGTCAAACATTATAAAAAAGACGACTACACAGTGGTATTCCAATATGATATGTTTGACTTCTTGATGGGAAAGAAAATTCCAGAACACAAGATTCATTTTCAAGCATCTAAAAAGAAGAAGAAAAGAGCATAATTTATTGATATGAAAAGAATTCATGAAAGGACTGGATTATAAACCTATCTAATACTATCCACTTGTACCCTATCATTTTTTTCATAATCCATTCCACAGACCGGACAAACGCCCATTTCATGGCTTCCGCTTCCTTTACAATGCATTGGACAAATAAACGCTGAGGTATATTCGGGACCAGTATTGTCTACTTTTTCAATGACGGATTTCTCGTTTTCTTTCTGGGAATGCTTACAGGCAGTGGTAAAAAGAAAATTCGAGGCTACTAAAACTAATACTATCAATATTCCATTCGATAAAACATTTTGTTGCTTCATATAGTAAACTTGTTTTAATTACAAAAAAAAATTATTGTTTTAAATACCCCAATCGCGGTTTATCAAATACTTTTCTTTTATCATTTCCTGGATCCAATTCGTTGAGATCTTGAAATACAATTTCGTATTTATCTATCCCTTGAAAATCCTCATCTGATAATTCCGAAAGTCGGATATTTTGATTTTTAATCATGTCCTGAACCAAGCTCCTCACCATTCGAGCGTTTCCAAAATATTTATCTTTGGTTTTAAACAAGTAGTCTAAAAAGATTTTTAATTTTTCACTCGCCTCCTGATTCATATGCAATTTTTCATCATTCAACATTTTATCAGCTATCAAGTATAATTCATCCGGCTTATAATCTTCAAATTTCAATATTCGGTCAAAGCGACTACTCAATCCCGGATTTGATTTTAAGAAAACGTCCATCGGATCAGTATATCCTGCCACAAAAACATAAAACAATCCTCTTTGGTCTTCCATTCTTTTAAGTAAGGTCTGGATCACTTCGCTGCCATAATCTCCTTGACCGCCCAGTCCCTGGGTTAATGAGTAAGCTTCATCAATAAACAAAACTCCACCAATAGCTTCTTCAATTTTTTCTGCTGTCTTTAATGCGGATTGACCAATGTAACCCGCGACCAATCCTTGCCGATCGGTTTCCACCATATGGCCTCTTTCAATTAGGCCAAGCGCTTTAAAAATTTTGGCAATTATTCTTGCCACCGTGCTCTTACCGGTGCCTGGATTTCCTAAGAAAACAGTATGTAAGAAAAATTGATTTAATACTTCTCTACCTGATTTGCGTGCAAATTCCACGACCCTCACCAAATCATAAATCTCTTTCTTCACCGTTTCAATTCCAATCAATGCATCCAATTCTTTTAAAGCTTCCTGTAATAAGTTTTTATCTAATGGAATTGCAGGTCGTTGCCTCATAGGCTCGATTTGGATATGTTCAATATCAGACAAGATCACCGTACTCAAATGAGCTTCTTCCATGTCATAAGCGTGTCCACTTCCAATAACGCGGATACCCAAATTAATTTTAGCCTTATCAATCAAATCATAGACAAATCGGGCATTTCCAAAACTATGATTCCTGGCACGAAAGGCATTTAAAATAATGTGTTTAAGCGCTTTTAAAGCATCGTCTGCAAAATGAATCCCCTTTTCTGTGGAGGCAAAAGCTGCTATGTCATACAATTCTTGAGGAAGGTAATCAGGGAATTCATAATAATGCTTAATTCGAGATTTTAGTCCGGGATTTGAATCCAAAAAATAGCGCATTTCTTTAGGATATCCGGCCATAATTACTGCCAGGTCGCCTGGACCATTGGACATCTCTTTCACTAAGATCTCAATGACCTCCCGACCAAAATCTTTGCTATCATCGTTAGTTCTGGCCAACGCATACGCTTCATCGATAAATAATACGCCCCCTCTGGCTTTTTCTATAAGCTCCTTTACTTTAGGAGCCGTTTGCCCGATATACTCCCCAACCAATTCAGCCCGGTCAGCCTCATATACATGACCCTTGCTCAAAACGCCCATTTTCTTATAGAGCTTACCCATCATTTTGGCCACCGTAGTTTTACCTGTTCCGGGATTTCCATAAAAAACTGTGTGTAGCACTATTTGATCTTTTTCAAGTAAGCCTCGCTCTTTTCTTAATTTTAAAAATTGGATATACTGGGCATGTTCTTTGACTTTTTGCTTTACAAGGTCCAAACCAATTAATCGTTCCAAATCCTTAATCACCTCATCAAAACTTTCCAGATCTTCTGATGGGCCAGGTAATAATAAAGGGCCAGATTGATGCGGAAGCGATATAGCCGGGACGCCCTCTTCAAATTCATCCCCTACTTCATAGGACATCACCCCTAGCAAGTGATCCATAAACACCACTTCTACTGTGTAAAGCCCTGGCCACCAGGACCCTTTCACATTAGATCCCCAGCCAGCTGTAAGTTGAATTTTATCATCCTCTTTCCGGACAGGAACCAGGCGTACAACATGGCCTTTCAATTCTCTGGCTTCATTATGAAACTTAATAAAGACCTCACACTGCCAATTGGATTGTGTGCATATGTTGCTTAAAATAATTTCTGAATAAATATATCGGGTTTCTTCTCCACTATAACACTTCATGTATTTTCGATCAGCTTCAATGACATCATCAAATGGCCCTTCATACAAACGCATACTCTGCAGTTTGACGTAGTTATTTTGATTTAATTCATTGTTTGGCCCAGATTCTTCAACATAAAAATATTTGGTCCCTACCTTTTCCCCATCGACCCATGCTTCCCAAAAGTAAGTGCCCTTTTTCCAAAAGGATCCCTCCTTTTTGTTACCCCAGCCTTCCCGCACAAAAACTGTTTGATCATACTTTGAAATTTTCCTCCTGAAACTCAGGTTACAAACTTCTTTCTTCGCTTTAATCAAACTAAAGCATTTTAATTCAATTTCTGCTTCCCATGAATCCCGATCGAATAATTTATTGAATAGAGACAGTTCAGCATAAATGTACGTGGTATCAAATCGGTCAAATACCTGTCGGTATTTTTTCCTGTTGTCTGCCAGCCATTCTGTGGAAGAATAGACCTTCAGTTCCCTAAACTTAAACTTCTTAATCTCCGGTACTTTTACTACTTCTTCCATATCGTGATTATTTTATCCAAATTTAAAGCAACAATAACTATACCCATAGTTCTAAAAGCCTTTTTTTTAGCTAGTTCAATTGGCCTCCGAAGAGTAAGAAACAATAGAAAGCTCCCGGAAGTTGAATGAAACGCTAAATGGATTGAATTTAATGAACTTCTTAGGCTAATTATCGTTTTTGTTTCATAAATTGCTCATGGTCAGGATAATTTTCAAATTTGAGGATGCGTCAATTCAAGAAAAAACCCTTGAAATTGAAGGCATTGATAAGTCTATCCTGGAGATTACAGAGGAATCAGGCGTTCACTTAAATCATAATTGCGGAGGCGTATGCGCATGCTCCACTTGCCATATATATGTCCATACAGGCGATGAGTTTTTGGAGAAACTTACGGAAAAGGAAGAAGATTTTATCGACCGGGCTATAAATCCCCGACTGGAATCACGCCTGGCCTGTCAATGCATCATTTTGGATGGGTCGGCTCAAATCATTGTGGAAATCCCTGATCAAAAACAAATTATCGGACATGATCATTAACCCGAGAATTTGTAATTAATTTAAAAAAGTATTTTTCAATGGTTGATTTCATTTTGAATGAATACGTATTTTAAATATTTCCATTTACTTTACACTCAGATAATAAAAAAAAAACATGTCTTTTAAAGAAATAGAAAATCTACCTATGCATTGGCAGGATCACGAAGATATTGCCATGGCGCTCTATGAAAAATTTGGCCCTGAATTTAACGAAGGTAAAATTTATAGAATTCGTTTTACTGAACTCATAGAATGGATCCTAGAGATAAAAAATTTTGAAGGAAAACGAGAAGAATGTACCGAACCACATCTTGAACAAATCCAGGCGAAATGGGTGTATGAATGGAGAGATCATCAAAAATAGTGCACGGTATGAATTATTATGAAAAAATTCATCAAATAAGAGGGTTAGTTTTGGATATTGATGGAGTTCTTACGGACAATACCATTTTAGTTTCCGATCAAGGAGAGTTTTTACGAACCATGAATGTACGAGATGGTTATGCCATGAAAAAGGCCATGCGCGCAGGGTTAAAAATCGGCATTATTTCCGGAGGACGTTCGATTGGAACCCTAAAGCGCTTTGAAATCCTCGGCATTGCAGATGTACATTTAGGCATAGAAAATAAGCTGCCCGTATTTATATCTCTCATTGAAAAATGGCAATTAACTGCAGATGACGTAGCCTATATGGGAGACGATATCCCTGATTTGGAATGCCTTACGTATGCCGGATTAGCCGCTTGTCCTAACGATGCTGTTCCAGAAGTGTTGGATTGTTGCGCATATATTTCCAGGCACGCTGGAGGAATGAGTTGTGTCAGAGATTTGATTGAAAACATCCTTCGTTCGCAATCCTTATGGTAATATGATTTGGTGGTTGCGTTTGATCCGTTGGCCTAATCTTGTATTGATCATTCTCATACAGGTTTTAATTTATTTCCGATTTTATAATAATGCTACACTTGACTTAACCCATCAAGGAATTCCAAATGGTTGGGATGTGATGTTACTTATTCTAAGCCTTGTGTTGGTTACAGCCGGCGGGTTCATTATTAATGACATTACAGATCAAGCTTCTGATGCAATCAATAAACTACCTGTCAAAAGAATTCTGCCAAATTATATCTCTGAATCGAATGCATACAGGACCTATATTCTCATATTTATAACTGGATTAATAATTTCACTTTATGAATCCTGGCATTTGGGTTTTTATTTTTCTTTTTTGATTTTTCCTTTATCCTATTATTTATTCTATGCGTATGCAAAGTATTTAAAATGCACGGTACTTTTTGGTAACTTGTTCGTTTCGCTAATGATCACTTCGATGATTTTATTACTTCCGTATGCGTACTGGAACGTATATGGATCTTTTATGAATGAAGAATCATTTTCTAGTTTGCAAAGGACGTTAACAACATTATGCTTATTTTCATTTACAGGAACGTTATATCGAGAAATCATCAAAGACATAGAAGATTATGAAGGAGATGCCAAATGCAAATGTCGGACAACCTCTGTATTTTTTGGTATAAAACGCAGTGAATACATTGCCATTTCCTTATTGATTTTGATGGCGATAATTGTTTCGATAAGTAGTTTCGGCATATCATCGATGTATAATAGAATCCTACATTTTATTGTAAACTTAACGCCCTTAATTTTTTTGCTTTATATTCATTTCAACAATAATGAACTTCAGCAAAAATTCAGAAGACTAAGTTTTTATTTTAAATTGTATATGTTAATTGGAATGATTTACTTTTGTCTTTTCTATTAAAATAGCCAATTACTAGTGATACATTTAATCTATGTTTCAACTTGTAGTCAGCTAATTGTTCCAAATAAATAAATTAACATTAATCCTACTTATTTATGAATCCTATCAACTTACGCAAAATTATTTTAGCGTCTTCTTCCCCAAGAAGAAAAGAATTATTGGAAGCTTGTGGATATCATTTTGAAGTAAAACAGGTGGATTACCAGGAACATTACCCAGAAGATATGCCTGCAGGCGAAGTAGCTTTATTTTTAGCAGAACAAAAAGCAGCCGCTGCCATAAAATTAATTATTGACGACGAAATATTACTTACGGCTGATTCGATCGTTGTCCTCCGCGAACAGATTTTCGGCAAACCCAAAGATGCAAATGATGCCTACCGAATGCTTGCGTTTCTTTCCGGAAAACATCACACTGTATTTACAGGTGTGTGTATTTCGGATATGAATAAAAAAATTTCGTTTACAGGAAAATCAGAAGTATACATGCGTGAACTGAATCATGAAGAAATAATTTGGTACATTGAAAGGTCTTCCCCTTATGATAAGGCTGGTGCCTACGCCGTTCAGGAGTGGATCGGCTTGTGTAAGATTTCTAGAATTGAAGGTTCTTATAGCAACATTATGGGC
Organism: Bacteroidota bacterium; assembly: GCA_030856215.1. Classification (GTDB taxonomy): domain Bacteria; phylum Bacteroidota; class Bacteroidia; order Chitinophagales; family Saprospiraceae; genus Vicinibacter. The sequence goes on along the minus strand of JALYPU010000026.1, from coordinate 2,265 downwards.
CTACCAACGGATCTGGTGTATGAAGCCTTGAAACATTTTGAGGGTGCTATTGCATTCTAGTCATCAAACATATCCAGTCTTCTTTTTGTCTTTTATCTACTACGCTTAAGTTATATTCATTGCATAAAGACAGCATAAAATTCTCATCTTCTACCAAAAATCCTGATAATACCAACTGACCATGTTGATTTAAATGACTGACCAAATCTGCCATGCATTCGGCGATGACATTCCGGGTAATATTAGCCAGAATTACATCATACAATTCATCCGGTATTTTTTCAACAGATCCCAACAAAAGGTTCGTATACGATAATTTATTTAAGTTAAAATTTTCATTTACATTTTCTATGGCTGCCTCCTCATTATCTATTAAATCCAAGTCCCTCGCATTTCTCAATTTTGCATACATACCCAATATTCCGGTACCACATCCAAAATCCAACACTTTCTTTTGTTCCCAATCTTGATTGATCATCCATTCCAAAATCATGGATGTGGTGGCATGGTGTCCTGTCCCAAATGCCATTTTGGGAGCTATAATTAATTCTTCTAAAAACTTTGTATTTATTGGATGAAACGGAGCGCGTATATTTAACCGATCCTTTAAATTAATAGAATTAAAACCAGCTTCCCAGATTGCGTTCCAATCCTGGGTCTCATGCTTATGAATTTCATAACTATATTTCCATTGATCCAAATAAATCCTGGCATCCTCTTCGAATGATTTTGTAAAAATCGATTCTGAAACAAATGCCTGTAATTCTGCCTCCAACTCAACAAAAGCTTCAAATCCTTTTCCATATAAATCAGCTAACAACAATTCAGTATTTCCAGGCTCATGAAAAATATGAAATGAAATATAGCGCTCCATGAATTTAGAATACTTTGGAGTAGGCCTTCCAGGTATTTTCCAACAAAGAAGTAATCGTCATTGGTCCCACTCCTCCCGGCACAGGAGACATGGCTGATGCGACAGTAGCCAATCCTTCAAAATCAACATCTCCCACTAATTTATAGCCTTTGGGACTTTGAGGGTCCTCTACTTTATTTATGCCTACATCAATAACAACTACTCCCGGTTTTACCATATCCCGCTTTAAAAATTTAGGTATTCCTAAAGCTGCAATAATAATATCTGCGTTTCTGCACATTTCTACCAGCTGATGACTGCGGCTATGAGCAATAGTAACCGTCGCATTTCCCGGGTGGGTTTTCTTGCTCATCAATAAGGCAATCGGTGTACCAACAATATTGCTCCGACCAAGGACTAAACAATGTTTTCCTTCAGTTTCAATTTTATAGCGGTCCAACATGGTCATGATTCCCATAGGTGTGGCTGGATGAAAAGCAGGTATACCCAGGGCCATCCGTCCAAAATTATTCGGATGAAAACCATCGACATCTTTTTCTGGTGCGATGGCCACATTGATTATTTCCTCATCTATATGTCGGGGAAGTGGCAGTTGAACTATATACCCATCAATGGTTGGATCATCATTTAAGGATTTAATGATATCCAGTAAATCTTCTTGATTGATATTGGCAGATTTCTTAATCAAGGTAGAGGCATAACCTACCTCTTCGCATGCTCTAATTTTATTTCGAACATAAGCTTGACTGGCAGGATTATCGCCTACCAAAACCGCTGCCAGATGGGGAGGTCTTGTATCTATCCCGCAAAACTGCCGCACTTTGTCAGAAATTTCTTTCCTAAGCACGGTCGATAGTTGATTACCATCTAATACTAACACAAATTTGATGTTTTAAACAAGGAATGAATAATGAATACAAGAATCATACCTGAACGAACTGAAAGACATAGAAATGTCTTTCAGTGAAGTGAACCGAAAATGAATCCGGAGCATGCGGAGGGTTCATTGAGGTATTGCTTTTAATTATATCATTCAACTCACCCTGAACCCCACTTTTTCAAAGAGGGGAGAAATTTAAAGATTCATTGAGGCTTGGATTCAGTTGCAAAGTAGTGCTTTCTGCCAGTTGACGGAAAGTTCCCTCGCTTTGGATGAACGAGTAAAAAGGCATACAATATGCCTTTTTACGAAGTGAACGAACTGAAAGACATAGAAATGTCTTTCAGTGAAGTGAACCGAAATCGAAGCTGTAGATTGCGAAAGCTGCGATGTGAACAAATCGAAAGACATACAAAATGTCTTTCAGTGAAGTGAACCGAAAATGAATCCGGAGCATGCGGAGGGTTCATTGAGGTATTGCTTTTAATTATATCATTCAACTCACCCTGAA
>JALYPU010000022.1 GCA_030856215.1 Bacteroidota bacterium | reverse complement strand
CCTGGCGGGTGTGCCGGTGCAACCGGTAGCATTATTATATGAAGATCCCCGCGTTGCTTACATTAATGATGACACCTTTATTCCTCATTTTTTTCGGTTGTTTCAATTGAAGGAAATAAAATGCCGCGTCAGATTCGGTCCCTTGTTAACGGGAGAAAATATAAGCGAAGCCGCAAGACGATGGATTGATGAAGTGCAGGTTCCCCAACAAGTCAATAATATATAGCATGAGTTGGAAGGTCAAACGAATACTAATATGGGTAAAATGGATAGGTATCAGTCTGTTGTTATTACCGGTCCTGGGATTGCTCCTGATCAAAATTTTTGGAGTCATGGAAATGCGTATGGACGATATTGAAATTATGGACTCAATTGCACCAGGTAATCAAAGTCGTATGGACACACTGAATATTGGTGACAGGCATATTTCCTATTTGCTGACATCGAAAGGGGAGAAGAAAAATCAGGCAATAGTATTTGTCCATGGTTCGCCGGGATCTATGGATGCATATATCAAATACATGTCGGATAATTCACTTCTTGAAATTGCTGATCTGGTTACTTATGATCGACCTGGATTTGGACATTCCGATTTTGGTCGTACTGAGAACTCTTTGAGAAAACAGGCATGGATCCTTTCGGATTTGATGGACTCATTAGGGTATGAGCGCTATTGGCTGGTAGGACATAGTTATGGTGGTCCCATTATCGTGCAGGCTGCAATCGATCATCCTGCGACCATCAGTGGCCTGGTTGTAGTTGCCGGTTCTGTAAGTTATGAACTGGAACCTAAATCTCCGTGGCGTAAATGGATAGATTTTCCCGGTCTTAGATATTTTTTGCCTACTGCCATGCGGGTATCCAATCAGGAACTGATGACTTTGAAGCCGGATTTGCTTTTGATTAATAGTGAATGGGGAAAAATCGGTATTCCAGTATCCTTAATTCACGGAACGAAGGATATGCTGGTTCCGTTTGGGAATCTTGCGGAGGCCAAATCAAAACTTGTGAATTCTTCTAATATTAGGAAATTGATTTTGGAGAATGAAAATCATTTTATCCTGTGGACGCATCATGAACACGTGGTAAGGGAGATCTTGGGGTTGATGAAACCAGTTCAATAACAATGAGGATTACTCGCTTCATTTTTGCACGCTACTCTGTGGAGCGGGATTAAATTTCCGTGTGTCCAGAACAGCTGTTGATTGGAAAACAATGGTACAAGGGAATTTACAAAAGTTCAGCGATGTTTGTCAAAAACCAAACACTGCTTGAATTTGAAAATGTTTATCGGTCTTCCGTCTAGCCCCGTTGCATAAACCCATATTGTATGTAGTTATTTATCCTCGAGTGACTTCATTCGTTCGTCATGATTGTTTTTCAATTCATCATATTTTTCTGTTGTCAGCATGTCCTTTTTTTGCTCTTCTAATTTCTTTTCAACTACTTTCCAATATTTAATTGCTGTTTCCTTATCGCGATTTTCGTTATATAGTTCTCCCATACCATCAATAATATTCAAATCATCCGGAAACAATTTATTTGCCCAATGAATTATTTTTATAGCGTCTTTTGGCTTATGACTCCAAAGAAAATTGTACGCCATGTAATTTGTATTTTCAGGAGTTAAATCGAACTTTTTTTGCCTATACATTTCTTCATAAAATGACATGAGATTTTCTGCGTTATGATAATAGTCGAAAAAGAGCTTTAAGCCATTCCGAACACCTAATGGATAAACTGAAGAGTGGTCTTCACTTTGGGAGAAGTCTTCATTTATGAATTTTATTTTTTCCTTTGACGTGGTGCTATTCAGTATCTGAATAATAGAATCTCTTCCTGTTTTCCATGATTTGGCAAAATCAACATCTTCATTTGAGTTGCACATATAAAAAAACTGTTCCTGTTTTATTTTATTGAAATCAAAATTTTTAAAACGCCGAACAAATTGAAATTTGTCAAAGCCGAAATTTGGCGAAATAGCAATGTAAGCTTCAAAAAACTCAGGTTTTTGGAGGAAACAATAGGTTATAAA
>JALYPU010000007.1 GCA_030856215.1 Bacteroidota bacterium | reverse complement strand
TGATAATAAGTTAAAGGCTTCAAATAAAGGTTGTAATACTGCTTTCATTCTATATTATTTAAGTGTAAGATATATAATATATTTAATATATCATACTTTAATTAGAATATAGCCACTATTGACTATTAAAAAAATCCCCCTGCCTAAAACCATTGATCAGTGAAGATTAAACGATGAATAAAACCCATCATTGCAGGGGGATAAAAAAAACAAAAACCCTTTTATAAGGATGAAACCAACTTACTAAAAAGTTTTACTAAATCAAAAACCAAAATATATATAACAAAACGACTACTTCGATTTACCATATTTCTATACAATTCCAGCCCCACCCGCTTCATAGTTCTGAAAATCAATTCAACTCACTTATATGATACCATACTTTATTCGCTACTTAAAATCTATAAGCAACTTTGTAGTATATGGATTCATTGCCTTCGTTCTTTAGCAGAAATAAATTCCTGATTGACGAATTCATCTTGCTATGATATAATGAATTAAGGCGATATCGAACTTCACTTAAAAAGTGATTTGAAAAAAACCAAAAAATATGAGGCGGGTGGGGGACAACAGAATCATTTTTGGGATGGCTTGTATAATATAATTTATAAAACATTAAAACATCATGGGGTATGGGTGTTCTCCTGTGATGAATATTAATAAAATCATCTTCACTGTTATTGTTAGACGAAGCAATTCTTTTTGTTAGGGGCTCTATTATTGTGTTTATTTTATTATTGAGGATCATATCACAGGCGACAACTTCATTTTGGGGGATCCCGTGCTCGACAACTTCACCGATGTTGCCGCCTGTTGCATGAAGGACCCTTTCGGATCCATGAGAAAACGAAAAATCCAAAAAAATATGTATTAAGACAAAAACTGAACTAACTGCTATATATGCAAAACTTATAATCACTCTATAAAATTTTAATGTAATAATTAGGTAATGACATTACCCGTGGTTGTTCAAAAGGATGTACAAGACTATTGCTTTTTTAATAATATGCCAAATTATTTAATAGAATTCGTCAAAAAATCAGGGTAAATACTAGGTTTTTTCGAAGAAAACCTAGGGGATACCATGAGCGCGGACGATTCGAAGAAAACGGGTGACCGAGTATTCCGCTAGAAGCGGATTGGAGTGATAAAAATCACTCCAAAGCGAGGGAACTTTCCGCCAACTGGCGGAAAGCACTTCTTTGCAACTGAGCCCAAAACTCATTGAATCTATCGAATACTAAAGTTCTTTTATGCAGCTCTCACCATGCCTCATCTCAGCTTTCGCTAGCTACAGCTTCATTTTCGGTTCACTTAATTTTTATTCACCCTCTCTTTGAAGAGAGGGGCAGGGGTGACCGAGCGCTCCGCTAGAAGCGGATTGGAGTGATAAAATATCACTCCAAAGCGAGGGAACTTTCCGCCAACTGGCAGAACGCATTATTTAAAAGTAAATATTAAATTACAGGGTAAACTATTAAAACAAGATATTTACCATTCATTTTTAAAAATTTCTATTTTCCAATTCCAATGCCTCTTATAAAAGAAGTCACCATCCTCCCATTTTCAAAAGTCCTCATTTGGCATATCACAGAACCTAATACTTTTTTTTTGAAACAAAATCTATGGTCACCCGATGAATTGACCTGGCTTCATTCCATACACCCTTCCAAACAAAAAGATTACTTAGCCTCTAGAACCCTTATATATCAAACCTTGGCATATGATAGTGGTATACGAATTTTTAAAGATGAATTTGGAAAACCCAAACTTACTGACGGTTTGACCCAACTTTCTATCAGCCATTCGGAGGCATGGACCGGAATGAGCTTTGGTCGGCTAAATTCAGGTTTTGACCTGCAAGTGTATGCAGACAAGATCCTTCATATTGCGCCGCGTTTCCTGAACAATAGAGAACTATCGCTAATACAATCTATAGAAGATCCTGAATTAACAATTCCACTCATAACGCTGTTCTGGTGTATTAAGGAGGCTGTATATAAATGTTTTGGACAGAAAGGTGTCCATTTTAAAGAACAGATTTCCATTCACTGGATACATGCTAAAGAGTTAGATATTCACATTTTGAATGCTCAACTTACTACTACAAATAATCTTTATGAAAATTATATCATTCATTATGCTATTGAAAAATCTTATGCCTGGGCATTGGCATTGCAAAATTAGCTTGCTCTTTTTTGTTCTCTCAGTTAATTCTTGTACAACTAATAAAACTGAAAAAGTAACATCCCCGGAAAAAATTGAGGTAAGTGAAAGCCCGATAGAGTTTGAATCGCTCCCTCTCGAATTCCGTGAATTCTATACTACATTTCACAAGGATTCCGTCTATCAAATGGAACACATTGTGTTCCCATTGGAAGGTCTCCCTGACCAGGCTGACCCGGATTTTATAGGTGAAGAAAAATATTATTTCACCAAAGACCAATGGATCCTTCAAACCACTAGTTTTCTAAACCAAAATAATTATCGTGTGGAATATAAAAACCTAAGCAACATAATAATTGAAGAAAAAATTATTGATACCGCATTGGATATTATGCTTTTTCGAAGGTTTGCAAAAACCGCCGATGGCTGGCGTCTAATTTATTACGCCGGTATGAACAAATATAAGTAATGTCACCAAGTTAGAATGAATTCTTCCACATCATACTTTCTACCGGTACTGTTGTGCGTTCATTGTATTTTGCGTTGGATTTTCGATGATAGTAATTATCAATTTCGCCATCCACCGAAAAGTAAATCAATTGACCTATAGGCATCCCTGCGTATATGCGTACGGGTTGTACGCAGGAAATTTCCAATGTCCAGGTATTACAAAAACCAACATCTCCTTTACCGGCTGTGGCATGAATGTCAATCCCTAATCTACCGATACTTGATTTTCCCTCCAGGAAAGGAACCACATGATGGGTTTCAGTATATTCCTCTGTGACCCCTAAATAAAGGGTCCCCGGAATCAAAGTAAATCCATCTTCAGGTATTTCTATATAGCGTATTTTATTATGCTTCTTTGCATCCAATTCATGATCCAAATATACAGCCAGTGTTTTTCCTAGGTGAACATCATAAGAGTTGGTGCCCAGGCATTCCGGACGGTAAGGTTCAATAATTATTTGCTTATTTAAAATGGCTTCACCTATTTTTTTATCACTCAATATCATGTTGTGTTATAATTTTCCACAAAAGTAGTTTTTTATCATCGCCCGCACTTAGTAAAATATTATCATCAGGCATCCAAAGTAATTTGTTCACTGAATATTTATGGGATGGATATTTATCGGCTGATATCTGATGAACCAACTGCATGGTATCCACATCCCAAATTCGAATAGATTTGTCGCGGCTGGCCGAAATAATAAGCCGATCATCTAGTTCGCAGAGGTCATTGACTGTAAACCAATGCGCGTCAGTTGTTTTATTGACTTCTGTTGGATTTGTTAAATGCACGCTGCGAATTCTTGCATCACGGCTACCCAGAATTAAATAATTATTATGAGTTTGTAATAACAAAGAAAATATACTCTGCTTGGTCTCCAATTGAAGGAGATGCTGCATTTTAATTGTTTGCAGATTGCACGAAAATAAATTACCCGCCTGATCCCCTATAAAAATTAAATTTTCCTTTTCAAATAAACATAAACTCCTCAATCCAAATTTTGAAAGTTGTATCGCTTCTTGCAATTGAAATGTCGACGCATTCCATAACGAAAGTATCCCATCACCACCTGCTGCAATAATAATTTGCTTATGCAAAAGCAGAGAATAAATTGATTTCTTGTGAAATTGCATCAATCTAGGTTTCTGATTGTCGATTAAGGGAATTTTATATAAGCCTCCTTTTAAGGTTCCTACATAGATTTCATGATCAGATTGATTTATCAGCAAGGAAAAAATGGTATCAGGGATTTTGCTAATTATTTTTCCATGATTCTTAGCATCTATATTCCAACTTACTACTAGCCCATCACCACCTGCGCTAATAATTTCATGTGCATCAAATCCTTTTTCTAAAGCATATATAGCTGCTGTGTGCCCGCTTAATGCTGAAATCTGCTCAACGTGAATTTGCATGTTAATACCGCACCAAAATATCGGATAAATCTTTGCGATGAATGTCTGGAACTGTTGTGTGTTCTGCCGGATACCCTACAGGAATCAACAAGAATGGTTTTTCATTTTCCGGTCGACGAAGAATTTCTTGTAAAAAGTTCATAGGACTTGGCGTGTGGGTAAGACAAACAAGTCCTGCCTGGTGAATGGCCGCGATCAGCAGTCCGCAAGCAAGTCCGACAGATTCTTGAACATAATAATTCTTTCGTTTTTTAGAATCTACAATATCGTGTGTTTTTCTGAACACAATAATTAACACGGGCGCTATTTCTAAAAATGGCTTTTTCCAATCAGTTCCTAGAATCGAAAGATCATCCATCCATTCCTGATTCATCCTTCCATGATAGTTGTCATATTCTTCCTTTTCTGCGGCTTGTCTTATTTTAGTTTTCAATTCAGAGTGGGTAATTAAACAAAATGTCCAAGGTTGTTTATGCGCACCAGATGGTGCGGTCCCTGCCGTTTTAATTATGTTTTCTAAAAGTCTATCGGCAATAGGTTTAGATGAAAAATCTCTTACTGTCCTGCGCGAATCCATGAATTCATAAAATGTCGTTGATCTGGCAAGCGCCTCTTCAGCTGTGAATACATTGGCATGATATGAAACGAACGTTGCTTCTTGCATTATAAATCACCTAATTGTGGTCTTAGAATAATCTCTTCCATCACTGCTGATTTACTCATTTTTAACGCCGAAATTACCGCTAAGGCTACATCATTAGCTTGCATTAATCGTTCCTCTGGTAAATCTACACCTTTCCAGGAATCTGACCAGGTTGCTCCAGGAATAATGGAACAAACTTTGATGCCTTCATTTTTCAATTCTTCGCGCAAATATTTGCTGAATCCTAACAAAGCAAATTTAGAAATACCATAAGAACTGCCTCCTGAATAAGCAAAGAGGCTGGCCACCGAGCAAATATTAAAAATATAACCTGCTTTTTTTAAGATCATGGACGGGATAATTTTCCGTGTCAAATGATAGGCACTTAATAAGTTTATATCCAAAAGAGTTTGTAATTGCCCTTCAGGTTCATCTTTTATGGTTCCCTGCAAAAAAATTCCCGCATTATTTATAAGTATATCCGGATAAAAAGTATTCCGTTCTAATTCTGCGAATACTAAATCTACACCTTGCGTCTTTGAGATATCGCTAGCCACACAAATGACAATTACCTTCGTATTAATATCCAAAAGTTCTTGCTTCAATTGGTCTAAATCTTCCAAACTTCTCGAGTGAATTAATACATCTATCCCTTCCTTGACCAAACTTAAACTAATGGCTCTTCCGATTCCTTTACTCGCACCTGTTATTAAAGCCTTCATTGTGGAAAGTTAATCAATATCTTTAAAATGTGACCGAGCGTTCCGCTACAAGCGGATTGGAGTGTGACCGAGCGTTCCGCTACAAGCGGATTGGAGTGATAAAAAATCACTCCAAAGCGAGGGAACTTTCCGCCAACTGGCGGAAAGCATTTCTGTGCAACTGAGTCCAAACCTCAATGAATCCTTAAATTTCTCCTCTCTTTGAAGCGAGGGAACTTTCCGCCAACTGGCGGAAAGCACTTCTTTGCAACTCTCACTTAGTAGAACATAGGTTTCTATTAAAAGCAATACCTCAATGAATCCTCCGCTGGCTACGGATTCTTTTTCGGTTCACATCGTAAAAAGGCATTTTGTATGCCTTTATACTTGTTCATCCCCTCTTTTTTAAGAGAGGGGTCGGGGTGAGTTGAACGATATATTTTAAAGCATCTTCCTCCATGCCTCATCGAAGCTTTAAAATCACCCTCTCTTTGAAGAGAAGGTCTGACCCAATTTAAGATTGGGGCAGGGGTGAGTTTTGAACGATTTCTACACCAAAGTAATTAGATGGTAAGGTTGATCTAATGCACTACAATTTTCCCACTATGTGTTTTCTCTCCTTCTAAGACAAGCTGATAAAAATATATTCCCCGCTTCCAATCTTGCACATGAATGATCGTATGTTTAGAAGTATTCATTTGGTAAATTAATTTACCCTCCACATTATAAAATTTAATTTGCCCCGCTTTAGCCTCCGTAGTTAGGTATATGATGTCCCTTGCAGGATTTGGAAACAACTTATTGAAGTTTGTTGAAAAATCTTTCCCGATTAGTAAACCAATTATTTCAGTTTGATCCTGTGAGGTATAAACTTCTGGAGTTAATGTAAAGCTCAAGCCTAGAAACTCAGCTAAGTTTCCTGTTTTATTTGCAATACCCACAATGTGGAATAACGCTTGAGTTTTATTCCACGCCAATACATTTCCAGTACTCCAACTTAACCTTATCAAACCCTCATCCGTGATATGAATCTGATCAGTCGGCACCTGAGATTGGACGATCTGAATCTTCTCTACATATTGCAACTGTAATGCAAATTGCATCCCTTCAAGATCTTCAGATCCAGTTAAATAAATAGGTATCCTAATTGGTTCTCCCGTTTGAAAGTTCTGATCTGAAACGTGCAAATTTATGCTCGCATTTTTTGATCGAAGGTCAATATCCCCGTTGGTAAATTTATCCCGGTAACTGAGATCTATGTCCCCCAATTTCAATCCCAAGACGTCTGCATTTAACCTTGGAAAGGTAAAAACGTCGACGCCTTTAAATGTGATTGATGAAAGCGTTTGAAAGGGTTTGATTACATCAGCCCAGTTTGTTTTAATAAAATACCAGGAAGGGACGAAAGTGAAACTCGTTTTTAAACCTAAAATTAACTTTCTTATTTCACTGATATCTGACGCGGTAACATTAAAATTATTATTAACATCCGCTGCCAGGTATTTTAAGGTGTCTGAAAACTTTTGAATCCCCAGTATATGTTTTTGAATTAAGACAATATCTCTTGTGGTGACTCCACTCAAGGCACCACTCGTTTTTTTCATTGTATAAGCATAAAATCCCGGGTTCTTTTGATATAAAATAAAGCCATATTGCAATCCTCCATTTTCTGAGATACAAAGCTGTTTTATATTTCCCGGATCCCCAAAAATGATACTGTCCGGATAGACGCGGTATCCATTTAAGCTGGTAATTCTTCCACCAATATCGGCTGCTTCTGCCATGGATTTTATAGTGTATAAAAGGGTTTGCTTGCAGTTGAAACGGTCAGTAATAGTCACCCGATACACACCTGGGCCTACTTCGGCTATCCCAGTGCCTGTATTGCCAGTATTCCAAATGTAGGTATAAGGCCCAAATTCACCTTTAGGGCTGATATTAATATACCCTTCATCATCACAAATCACGTCGGACAAATCCACATTGTGTTTAAAACTATTTTCAAAATTCTCAAGAATTACTAAACTAGTTAGGTTCCGGGAACTTCCGTTACAAATATCGGTGATTGTCCATTTACGCTTGATTCTCATGGGTGTCATGCAAAAAGGAGAAATTAGGGAATCCACAAAACTAATTTTCAAACTTGAGGGCTCCTTGGACAAACGCAATAATGCTAAGGTCAAGGACTTGTCAATAGGATACACTAAATTGGTGTCAGCAGGTACGCGGATATCATTCACAGTTAAATGTCTTATAAATATGGATTGATTACAACGAACTTGCTCGCCGTCTGCGTTGGTGGTCGTGAATATCCGAGTTACTAAGTCAGTTTTATTTTGACAACTTCCTTTCTGGAATATTTCAAAGTATGTGGTGGTCACTGCACCCCCAGTATTCGTTTTTATAATTGGAAAACCAGTGACAGTAGGATCAAATTTGTTACCTTCTGTTAGGGTAATATTCAAAGGGCAATCGACAGTAAGCGTATTAATTTTGGGAGTAGATCCAAACATGGATAGCCAACCCAAAAAAACTGGTACCATAACAACTATGTCTCTCATCGTTTTCATGAATGTTCCTTTTTCATACCTAAAAATATAATAAATATCCCAAATATTCAGACTTGCTGCTTGCATTTATGCCTAAGACCTTATATGTAAAGAAAATTTTATCTTTAATTGTTGAATAGCTTGGATTTTATATAAAAATTAAATATGTATAATATGAATAAAAATATGAACCACATAGTGTCTCTCATAGTATCTTTCCGGATGGTAACCAATCATTGATTTGTTTGTTTTTATTGGTTGTATAAAATTAGTTACTCGACTTCATTATTCATGGTTAGGTTTAGATTTAAAACATATAAATTAACATTCTCAATCCGGCGATTTATTCGCCCATTTTGCTGTATCCTTTTTTTAATAACTACTATCTATTTTCCGACCGAAGGCAAACCGATTAAAATTCCATTTACTTATGTGCAGTCTTTTATAATCATAGAAGTTCAAATGGAAAATTTTATTCCTTTAAAATTGATTTTTGATACGGGTGCTGAAAACACATTGATTTTTGACAAGCAATGGTTGGATCTTTTTAAAGACAATTATGTTCGTGAAATTAAAATATTAGGTTCTGATCTAAATGAAGAAATTCCGGCTTTTGTCACAAAACCTATGAATTTTCATATTACTAATTTTGGTAATTATAAACAACCGTTAATTGTATTAAAAGAAAATTTAATTCATCTGGATGAAGTCGTTGGACAAAATATTCATGGAATTCTAACGGCTTCTTTATTCAAAGATTTTTTAATTCAAATAAATTATAAAACACAACACATCATTCTTCACGAAAACAAAACACCTATTAAAAATATAAACGAATTTGCAGCTATACCCATTCGGATTACAAAAAACAAACCTTATATTAATGCAACCGTTAGTTTTGCGGATCAGCATACTGACAGTTTAGAACTGTTATTAGATACCGGAGCCGCTTTAACATTGCTCCTATATGCCAATGCCATTTCAAATTTTATAATTCCGAAAAATGTAATTCCTGGAAGATTAGGATCTGGCTTAGGTGGTATTCTTGAAGGTTATTTAGGTAGAATTCATAAAATATCTATTGATAAATTTGAATTTCATAATCTCATTAGCAATTTTCAGGAGATGAACTCTACGCAGTTGGAAATGGAAAGTAAAAATAAACAGGGCATTTTAGGAAATTCTATTTTAGAACGTTTTCATGTTATATTGGATTATAAAAAAGAAATTTTATACCTAAAGCCTTTGAAAAATTATCACAAGGAATTTCAATATGATAAAAGCGGCCTAATAGTATTGGCAAATGGCTTTTCTTACGATAAGTTTTTTATCAGTTTTATATTACCGGGAAGTCCTTCAGCCGAATCCGGACTTATGGTGGGAGATCAAATTTTATCCATCAACAGAATTCCTGCCAGCTTCATAAGTCTTTCAAAACTAAATCGGTTTTTACAAAAGGAAGAAGGAAAAATAATTCAATTTAAACTTAAGAGAGATAAAAAAGTCTTACGAAGAAATATAGAACTCAGAAATTTAATTTAAAATAAGGTCCATAATTTTATTGCGTTAATTTGCTTTGATTCTTTTCACTCGTTGTCCTTTTTGATCAAACCATAATTCTTCATTATTTAAAGGTTCTCCATGGTAATTTATCGTAATTTCTTCGCCTGATATGATATCTTTTATAGCAACAATTTCAATGGTTTTGTTGACTAAGTCTAAAATAAAATTGGCGTTGGGATCATATTCATGATTATACAGAGAACCGTAACCCAAAGCAATGGCTAACATCTCATCATTGTTTCCCCAAACAAAGTAATAATCGTGCAATTCCGTATTATGGATAATTTCCACTTCTTCTTTTGGAATCTCCAATACCGGACAAATTTCAATTATTGAGCCTAAAGGAATTTCGGAGGCTGTATATACACCTCTTCCTTTAGGTTCTGCATTAGCTATAAACAAACTCGGAACTCTCTGCATACGGTTTCAAATCACTTATCACACAAAATTACTACCTTTGGCAAGCTTATTTTAATATGCAAGATGTAAAACTTTTTTCAGGCACCTCTTCTCGTTATTTAGCCGAACAAATTGCCGACTATTATGGCTATTCTCTAGGTGATCTTACCTTGATGAAATTTAGTGACGGTGAAATGCAACCAGTTATCAACGAATCGGTAAGAGGGCAGTATGTATTCCTTATTCAATCCACATTTGCACCTTCAGATAATATTATGGAACTCCTATTGATGATTGATGCTGCAAAAAGAGCCTCGGCAGGATACATTTCTGCAGTGATTCCCTATTTTGGTTATGCACGCCAGGACCGGAAAGATAAACCACGTGTTCCCATTTCAGCAAAATTAATGGCCGATTTAATCAGTGCTTCTGGAGCCAATCGACTTATGACCATGGATTTGCATGCAGATCAGATTCAGGGATTTTTTAATATTCCTGTGGATCATCTGAAAAGTGAAGCTATCTTTCTCCCTCACCTGGAAGAAGAAAACTTGGACCAGACCATCTTTGCTTGTCCCGATGTGGGAGGTGTAAAGCGTGCAAGAGCCTACGCTAAATATTTTCAAAAGGAACTGGTCATTTGTGATAAATACCGAAAAAAAGCCAATGAAGTGGAAGGCATTACCGTCATTGGTGACGTGAAAGGCAGAGACGTTATATTGGTGGACGATATTGTTGATACAGCAGGAACCTTATGTAAGGCAGCAGACGCCTTGATTGAAAAAGGTGCTCGCAGCGTCAGGGCTATTTGTACGCATCCGGTTCTATCCGGTAAAGCTTATGAAAACATAGAAAAATCAAAGATTTCAGAGCTCATAGTTTCTGACTCCATTCCGCTCAAAAACCAATCACCTAAAATTAAAGTCCTATCCGCTGCAAAACTCTTCGCCAGAGCCATTCGAAATACGCATGAACACCGCTCGATTTCCGCACTTTTTATTGAAAAATAATTATCCTGGATAATAGAAAATCTCTATCTTTGCGCTCCTTTTATTAAACTACGTAAAATAGGCGCTATGCAATCAGTTACAATTAACGGACAAGAAAGAGTTAAAACCGGTAAGTCCGCTTCCAATGCTTATAGAAGATCAGGTTTAGTGCCCTGTGTGTTGTATTCAAAGGATGAAAATATCCAGTTTAATGCTGATCCAGGTGAATTAAAAACATTAATCTACACACCGGATTTTAAATTAGCTAATATCGTTTTAGGTGGTAATACACATCGTTGTATAATGAAAGAATTACAATTCCACCCGATTACAGATGCTGTGATTCATATAGATTTTTTAAAACTAGTAGAAGGCACCACCATAAAGGTTGATGTCCCGTTGAAACTCACAGGAAGTGCTGTCGGTGTGAAATCAGGTGGTAAGCTTCTTCAAAAAGTGAGAGCCTTAAAGATCAAAACTGTTCCTGAAAAAATGGTTCATGAAATTAAAGTGGATGTTACCGCTTTGGACCTGGGCCAATCTATGAGAATTCGCGAAATTGAAAATATTGATGGAATAGAAATATTAAATGCAAGTGGAATACCTTTTGTAACCGTAGAAATTCCACGGGCTTTAAAGAGTGCTACCGCTGAGGTTGCCGCAACGCCAGCAGCAGGACCTGCCAAGGCTGCTGCAGGACCTGCTGCTAAAGCTCCTCCATCAAAAAAATAATAAGGACTTTATTCAGATCTTAATCATCGCTTAATAAAATATCCATCTTTATTGATTCCAGTCGTAAAGACTGTCCATTAAACTTTATGTATTTTCGCCTCAAATATCCTATATGTATTTTAGTTTGAACGAAGAGCATCTAGCTGTAAAAGAAGCGGCTAAGGATTTTGCCAGGCAAGAATTGCTTCCAGGTGTAATCGAACGCGATTCTAAAATGATCTTCCCTACTGAACAAGTAGCAAAAATGGGTGCCTTAGGTTTTTTAGGTATGATGGTCTCTCCAGAATATGGCGGTGGCGGTATGGATGCGATATCATATGTTCTGGCAATGGAAGAAATTTCAAAAATTGATAATTCTTGCTCAGTAATAATGTCCGTCAACAACAGTTTGGTCTGTTGGGGCATTGAAAAAATGGGAACCGAAGCACAAAAACTAAAATATTTACCAAAATTAACCTCAGGTGAATGGCTAGGTTCTTTTTGTTTGTCGGAACCTGGCGCGGGCTCTGATGCGGCCAGTCAAAAAACAACGGCCATTGATATGGGTGACCATTATCTAATGAATGGAACAAAGAACTGGATCACCAACGGTAGCAGTTCCAGTTTACACCTGGTGATGGCTCAGGTTGACCCATTAAAGGGCCATAATGGAATTTGCACATTTATGGTAGAGGCAAGCTGGCCTGGTGTCACCATTTCAGCTAAGGAAGACAAACTGGGTATTCGTTCCTCAGACACCAATACCATCCTATACACCGATGTTAAAGTTCCTAAAGAGAATCTGTTAGGACCTGATGGTAATGGCTTCAAGTTTGCTATGCAGACACTCACAGGTGGGCGCATAGGCATCGCCGCGCAGGCATTGGGAATTGCCGCAGGAGCATACGAACGTTCGTTAGCTTATAGTAAAGAACGGCAGACTTTCGGAAAACCGATTCACGATCATCAGGCCATTGCATTTAAACTCGCCGATATGGCTACTGAAGTCGAAGCGGCCCGTTTGATGGTGTACCGTGCTGCCTGGATGAGGGATCAGGGAATGGACTTCAGCATTGCAGCGAGTATGGCAAAATTATTTGCTTCAGACGTCGCTATGAAGCACACCGTTGAAGCAGTTCAAATTCATGGAGGATATGGTTTTGTAAAAGAATATCACGTGGAACGGCTAATGCGTGATGCAAAAATTACTCAAATTTATGAAGGGACATCGGAAGTACAGCGAATTGTAATTTCCAGGGCTATTCTGCAAGGGCAATTATATCAACCCATGTGGAATCAATAAACCCATGTTCAATCAAGCTTGGCATATAGGAACCTTTTTCAAAATTCCAGTTAAAATTCACTGGACTTTTGGATTAATCATTATGTATGTCGTTTTTTCAAGTTTATCCGATGGATTTACGTGGCAAGCTATAGTGGTGGAGGTCGTTTTTGTGTTGTCTTTGTTTTTTTGTGTAGTCCTTCACGAATTTGGACACGCACTTACCGCACAAAGGTTTAACGTAGAAACAGAAGACATCATCCTTTTACCTATTGGTGGTGTAGCAAGACTGAAAAATATGCCTGAAAAACCTATACAGGAATTAATTATTGCTATCATGGGACCGGTGGTAAATGTGATCATAGCCCTTTTGATTTTTACTGGTTTGTATATCTATTATGATTTCAATTATTCCTTTTTTACCTCGATCACTGAAATTGAATTTTTAAACTGGAGCGGTTTTTTTCCGTTATTGATGACTTCAAATATTTTGTTGGTGGTATTTAATATGATTCCAGCGTTCCCAATGGATGGAGGTCGTGTTTTTAGAGCCCTGCTATCTATGAAATTTGGAAGGGTGAAAGCCACTCGTTGGGCCAGCAGATTGGGTCAGGCTATTTGTATAGTATTTATTATTGTGGGAATTTATTACCAGGCTTGGACATGGGTATTGATCGGCTTTTTTATATTTGTTAGTGCCTCCCAGGAATATCAATCAGTGTTCATTGAAAATCAGTTTAAAAATATTTATATAAAAGATATATACCGTAAACAGTTTCGCTTAATACCTGACCACATGAATATGCAGGACGCGTTTACGTTTGTAATGCAAGGAATTGAAAATAGCTTTATTGTTATTAACTTAAGTGGTCAATATATCGGCTCAGTTTCTTCAAGAAATATTATTAAATCTTTTAAAAAGAATCCCGCTTTAAAAGTTTCAGATATCTATTTTCCTCAATTGGTTTCATTGTCTCCGGATGCCCACATCTCTCATGCCTTGGACACCTTTAAAAGTGGTCACAGTATTATTGCTATCGTAGATGATGATGATTTGGTGGGTGTTCTCGATCAGGATGGTATCGAACATTATTTGAAATTTGTTTCGTAAGTTCAATTTTTTACAAGAATTTTTTCATCTGTATCTCAGATACGAACCTCATGCTTACTAGAGCCCGATTCATTAATAAACTCTTTTTATGGCACGAAATGCACCCGAGGTATCTTCCTTGGGCTGGAGAAAATAACCCCTACAAAATTTGGATTTCAGAGATCATACTGCAACAAACACGCCTGGAACAGGGGATCCCATATTTCCTAAAATTTATTAATCGATTTCCAGATCTTACCTCTTTAGCAAAAGCCGATCTTCAAGAGGTATTGAAATATTGGGAAGGCCTAGGATACTACAGTCGCGCTCGTAATTTACACGCAGCGGCTCAATGGATACTACTCCAAAACAAGGGACAATTTCCTACGGAATATGAAATGATTCGAAATTTAAAAGGTATAGGGGATTATACAGCCGCGGCTATTTCTTCTTTTGCATTTAATAAAGCGTTTCCTGTGATGGATGGCAATGTTATCCGCGTGATCTCAAGAATTGTTGGATTTAAAAAAGAACTAAACAGTCAAAAGAATAAAAATGAGCTGAAAGAAATATTGCAATCCTATTTCAGTTCCAAAGAACCTGCACGTTTCAATCAGGCCATTATGAATTTTGGAGCGATCCATTGTAAACCATTTCAACCATTTTGCCACACATGTCCATTTAAAAAATCGTGTTATGCTTATCAAAATAATGTGATCGATGAAATTCCAAAAAAGAAATTAAAAATCAATTTAAGACCTAGATATTTTCATTATTTTATATTTATCGATTCAAATAACAATTGCGTTTTACAACATCGCACCAGGAACGATATTTGGAAAGGATTGTATGATTTTCCAATGATAGAACTAAAAAAAGAGGACACTTCGAATCCTAACGAAATCATTGAAACATTTAAAACTACTATCAACTTTTCAAAAAAGTTTACAACAGAACCATACTTTCAAGCAGATCAAAAATTAAGTCATCAATGGATACATGCAAAATTTTATCTTGTAAAAGTTACTGAAATTTCATTAAAAAATGATGCTGATTTTATCTTAGTAAAACAAAAAAACTTACGGAATTTTGCTTTTCCTAAGATAATTAATGTATTTTTAGAGACTTTTTTAACCACCTGATGAAATTGAAGTATGCTCAACAAAGTAATTTTAATAGGAAACTTGGGAAAAGATCCCGAAATAAGAACATTGGAAAATGGGGTCAATCGGGCAAACTTCACCTTAGCTACAAATGAAAGCTATAAAGATCGTAACGGACAATGGCAAAAAAGCACCGAGTGGCATGATGTGGTGATGTGGAGAAGTATGGCAGACCGAGCTAAAAATTTACGGAAAGGAATGTTGGTCTATGTGGAAGGGAAATTAACGCATCGAAAGTGGACAGACAGAGAAGGTAAAGATCATTATACGACCGAGGTGGCAGCTGAGACCATAAGAATCCTGGAGAAAAGAGAACATGCTGCACCTGCCAATACTGGTAATCAGGCCAATCCGGACGCAAAAAAAGAATCCGATACTGTCGGAGACGACAGCTTTACTCAGGAATCTGCATCAGATGATTTACCTTTTTGATATTTTAAATAGTTAAACAATCTTGGATACAGAGCCCCCCTCTTCGTTTTTAATTCATGATGGTTTATTCCTTTTAATGGCTTTTGATGGTAACATGATTGGATTGATCGTTTTAATCATTTTGCTGTTATGCTCTGGTTTATTCTCGGGTTCCGAAATAGCGATGTTTTCACTAGCTCCCTATGAAATAGATGAGATTAAAGAAGAAAAGAGTAATGCTGCCAAAGCATTAATATGGTTTAAAGATCACCCGAAAAGGTTGTTGTCTTGTTTATTGATTTGTACCACATTTATCAATATTGCCATTGCTTTAGTAACAGAAAGATTGTTATCAACCTGGATTCCAATTACAACATATCAATCCTTCAGCCAAAACTTGCTTAATTCCTTGGCCTGGGTTTCGATCAGTTTTGAAAAACTAGCTTATGTTTTTCATTTTTCCTTTGCACTCTTTGTGTCAACAAGTCTGATTCTTCTTTTTGGCGAAACCACTCCTAAATTTTATGGTCAAATTAAAAGTAGAAAATTAGCCCTGCTTATGGCTGTTCCGCTAAAAATATTTGATCTATTGCTCAGACCTTTAATATTGTTTTTAGTGACTATTACGACACGTGTGGAAAAGCGTTTATTAGAAAAAAAAGTTGGCTCACAAGCAACTTCAAAAAAAGATTGGGATGCGGCGATTGACCTCGCAGTAAATCAGGAACATGAAGGTGGACAACAAGCTGAAATGTTGAAAGGCATTATTAATTTCAATGATGTTTCAACAAAACAGGTAATGACTCCACGCACTCAGGTGTACGCCGTAGATTTTTCATTTAATTATAAAGAATTACTGAACATAGTCAGGGAATCAGGATTCAGTCGACTTCCGGTATTTAATGAAAACTTTGATCAGATCACTGGAATATTATACGTAAAAGATTTGATTGCTCATTTAGATGAAGAGGATAGTTTTGAATGGCAATCATTAATCCGTACCAATTTATTGTATGTTCCTGAATCCAGAAAGATTAATGAGCTACTGAATGATTTTCAGGAAAAGCATGTACATATGTCCTTTGTAGTGGATGAATATGGTGGCATTTCTGGAATTGTGACCCTGGAAGATATTATGGAAGAAATTGTTGGGGAGATCAATGATGAATTTGATGATCAACACGAATTAAATTATACTCGTCTGGATCAAAATAATTATTTATTTGACGCTAAGACATTAATTAATGACATGTGCAGAGTTTTGGGCATTGATATATTTGTGTTTGATCAGGCGCGTGGAAATTCAGATTCTATTGCAGGATTGTTACTAGAAAATAATGGCGAAATGCCTAGAAAAGACCAGGAAATTTCCATTTGTGGCTACAACTTTAAAGTAGTTTCCCTAACTAAAAAACGAATTGAGCAAGTTAAAATAACCATTTAATATTAACAGAAATAAATCCCATGTATCATGATCAGGCGATCCAGCATTTAAGTAAGGATAAAAAGATGCGTCAATTGATTTCGTCTATTGATCAAAGCCAAATGCATCATATACAACCGGATCGACAAGTCAGAGAACATCTGATTTCTTCGATCGTAAGCCAACAGCTTTCTGTTAAAGTAGCTAAAGTAATTCATTTGCGATTTTGTGATTTATTTGGCGGAGCCGTGCCAGGTTCTAACGATATTTTGGATAAAGACATCTCAGAATTTCGGGCTTGCGGATTATCAGGACAAAAAGCTCAGTACATCCAAAACATAGCCCGTTTTTTTGAGGATGAAAATATAAAGAATGAGCACTTTCATGACCTCCCAGATGAAGAGATCATTAGAATATTAACCCAAATCAAAGGGGTCGGTAAATGGACCGTAGAAATGGTTTTGATCTTTTGTTTGGCACGTCCGGATGTTTTTGCTTTAGACGACTTTGGAATCATGAGCTCTATAAAACAATTATATAATTTACAGCTGGAAGGAAAAGAACTGAAAATAAAAGTTCTACATATTGCCGAAAAATGGAAACCTTTTCGCAGTACGGCATGTCTTTACCTTTGGGCTTTCAAAGATGTTAAATAATTAGTTATGTTGATTACTACGGAAGATCTGGATAAAACCATTGCAGAATTTGATTCTAATCCCAACTTTGTTGATAAAGCCTTCGATCAACTGGAAAAAGACAATCAATTGATGCTGGATATTTTGTTGGGCTCTTACTCCGAGCTACTGACCGAAGAAGAATTAGATTACTTGGTATTTCTATTTGGAGTGCTTTATTTCAGTTATGCAAAAAAAGGAACCATCCAAAACTTTACTGAAATACAAATTAATAATACAGAAGAATCGACTTGGCAATTAATCAACCAGGATAAAGATTTTGGAAAATGTATAGACCGCTTTTTTGAAACTTCGGAAGAAAAAGATGTTCTCGAATTTATTGAACTTTCTATTGGGCCTGTGGATGATTCTGAAATAAAAATTTCAGACGAGGGAAGGATAACTATGCTCGCGGTATTAATGTCAGAATTGTTGCTATTGCAAATGCAATAGAGTGAAAGATGGTTTTTCAATTTTCTGTTCAATTTTTTCTCACCAGCTTAACTCAGTTCGTTTGGTAAAAATTCATTAACCATCGATACCATTTATTTATTTCGATTGATACTTCGTCCTAAACTTTCGATAAAGTGCTTTTTGGTGATCGTCCAGATCAATTTCGCGCCCTCGAATAAATGCTTGCGTAACCAGTTGCGTTTTCATATCCAATGCATCCCCTTGAGATATAAAAAAGGTCGCCTCTTTTCCGATTTCTATACTGCCTGTTTTATCCGCTATGCCTAAAATTTTTGCTGTATTTAAAGTGATGGCTGACAAAGCTTGTTCATAAGTCAATCCATATGCTTTCGATTGTCCTGCCTGAAACGCTAAATTTCGTTGTTGCCAATATCCTTCATCGCTTAGACAATACAATACACCCGCCGCTTGTAATGTCGCAGCATTTTTATACACCTGATCCACATCTTCATCTTCGCGCATGGGAAGACTATGTGTTCGGTCCAAAATCACAGCGGTATTGTGTTCTTTTAAAAAATCGCTAACTCGCCACGCATCTTTTCCTCCCACAATGACACAAACTAGATTAAATTTTTTACAGAATAAAACAGCTTGAATTATTTGTTTTGCAAGCTGAGCATGAATATATAGCTGCTTACTCCCACTCCAGAGTCCTAACATAGCCTCAAATTCTAAATGTTTAGAATCTGCGGGGGCCGTTGAATTATACGCTTTCGCTTTATAAAAATAATCTTCTAGTTCCTGGGTTTCTTTTTTATAGTTTTCATTGATGAGTGATCTGCCGGATTCCGTATGCGCTTCGTTATATCGGTACATCCCTGGCCAGTTGATATGTATCCCTTCATCTATTTTATAAGCGGCATCTTCCCAATTCCAAGCTTCCAATTCGACGATAGAAGATTGTCCACTTATTCTTCCACCAGAGGGAACTACTTGCGCCGTGAGCACCCCATTCGATCTAAGCGTAGGTATAACCTTGCTGTCTGTATTATAAGCAATAATAGCCCGTGAAGATGTATTGATCGAACCAACTTCTGCATCGTCAATTGTAGCAGCAACCATTCCAATTTCGGCTAATCCAATCGTGCTTACGGGCGCTATAAAACCTGGATAAATTTCTTTGCCCATAGCATCAATTATAATTGTCGACTTTTTTAGATTAGTTTCGTTAGTTCCTATATACTTTATAATTCCCTTTGCAAACAAGAGTATTGATTTTTCTAAAATCTGGCCATTCCCCACATGTATTTTTGCGTTTATAATGGCAATTTCTTCTTGTTGAAAATTAGCAGCGGGCTTTTGAGAAAAACTGAGAGACGCGCTCCATATAAATCCTATTAATCCAAATAATATTTTATTTAGATCTATATTAAAATATATCTTTTTCATCTCCTACATTAATTTCGTTTAGACAAATATGTATAATTATTTACGTTTTCTTATGATCTCAAAATGTTCCATTGCAAAGGAACTATTCTCCTTCCGAATCACAATGATACATTCTTTGCGGCTTTGATACAAAAGGCATCGCTCCTGCTCCGGTTGATTTTTGTTTGATCATTTTCTGAATAATTCTATTCCGTTCATCGGCGATTTCTTTTCGTTTTAGCATATCCTCTTGGCGATCAAAATATTTTACGCCATCCACAAAAGTCATCTCTGCCATTGCATAAACTGACAATGGATGATCACTCCATAAAACTACATCGGCATCTTTTCCTTCTTTAATACTTCCGACCTGGTGATCTATGTGCAACATTTTGGCGGGGTTCAGGGTTACAAATTTTAAAGCTTCTTCTTCGCTGACACCGCCATACTTTACGGCTTTTGCTGCTTCCTGATTCAATCGACAAGCCATTTCCGGATTATCTGAATTAAATGCAGTCACCACACCTTGTTCATGAAGAATCGCGCCATTGTATGGAATAGCTTCATAGACTTCAAACTTGTAGGCCCACCAATCTGAAAATGACGATGCAGCTGCCCCATGTTTGGCCATTTTATCGGCCACTTTGTATCCCTCCAAAATGTGTGTGAACGTATTAATTTTGAAATTGAATTTTTCTGCAACATGCATCAACATGTTTATTTCAGATTGTACATAGGAGTGACAAGTAATAAATCGCTTTTTATTAATAATTTCAGCTAATGTCTCCAATTCCAAATCCCTCCGAAAAGCTACACCTGTTTTACTTTTAATATCGTAATCTTTGGCCCTTGTGAATGCATCTATGTAAATTTGTTCTACCCCCATTCTAGTATTTGGATATCTGCCTTTTTGATTTCCATTCGATCGTTTCACATTTTCTCCCAAAGCAAATTTTATAAATGGATCGGCTCCTTCAAATTTCATTTCTTCCGGTGATAATCCCCACCGTAGTTTAATAAGCGCAGATTGCCCACCAATAGGATTGCAGGAACCATGTAGTAATTGTGCAGTGGTAACACCCCCTGCCAGTTGACGATATATATTAATGTCATCTGAAGTGATCACATCCCCAATTCGTACCTCTGCCGTTGATGCCTGTGAGCACTCATTGACACCCTTCCAAATCGCTATGTGCGAATGTTCGTCGATGATACCGGGGGTGAGATGTTTATGGGTTCCATCAATGATTTCAATGCCTTTTACAGAAATGTTTTTACCAATTCTATCTATTTTTCCATTTTTAATTAATACATCTATGCCTTTCAGCTTTCCCTCTTTCTCACAGGTCCATACGGTGACATTTTTTATAAGATAATTTAATTTCGTGGGCTTTTCTTTCCATCCATACGCCATAAATGGATAGATTACGGTACCGACAGTATCTTGATTTTCCTCACTTTTATTTTCTTGTTTAACTGCTGATTTCAATTGTAAGCCGAGAGAGCTATCTGGAGTCATTCTCCATTTTGACCATTTACCATTTTCTAACAGGGCTTCACCTGAAATAGTATTGTTCGATCGCGTACCACTTAGTAGTGTATATTCTCCGGATTGTTTCCTTACAAACTTACCCTGAACATATTCTCCTGAAAAATCTAAGGTAAGTTTATGTTTGGTAGAATCTGATCCATAAACCTCTATATGGTTTATTTTTTCTTGAATATTAAAACTGACCCGATAAATTGAATCTTGAATATTTAATAGATAATTGCCTTTTCCTATGTTTTTATTGATGGGTTCAAAAACATGTTGGATGCCTTTTGTCCAGCACTCCAATATTTTTGTTTTGGCTTCAAACAGGAGACCATCGGTTACAATAAAATTGGCCATTTTGCCAACAGTTAAACTGCCCAACTTATCGTCAATGCCCAACCATTCTGCAGGGCCTAAACTCATGGCGTATAATGCGCGCTCTTTACTAAGCCCCCTTGCTACAGCCTTCCGAATCTGAACCAAATAGTTGGATGGATCTTTTAATCCCTCTGCTGTAAAAATAAAAGGAATTGATTTTTTTTCGAGTATGCTAGCATTAGAAGGTGCCAGTTCGAAGTGTTTTAAATCAGCCAGATCAATTTGTAGTGCATCAAATGGATCGTCTATGTTGTATAGGGGAGGAAAATCCAAAGGAATAATAAGCCGGCGACCACTGTTTTTAATTTCTTCTGCTCGTTGATATTCGTCCCCTTCCCCTTTTACTATAAATTCTTTGGAAAATTCTTTGCCTAATCTGGCTGCACTAAGAACTTCAAATTTATTTTGTACAATAATTATTTGTGTGAGTGCTTGTTTTTTATTCCATGAATCCAAAGAAATATTAAACTCCTCATTTTTCCCCCCTACATTATAGTACTGGGCATCATAGTAGGTTTGCCTTAAAAGTGCAATAACACCCATCAATGAATTAGGATAATCTTGCGATGTGGTTCCTTTCTGGAAACTCAAAATATTAGCCGCTTGATCTTTTATTATGAGTTCGTGTTCATTTTTATCTGCTAACAAAACGATAGTAGAACTACCCCTTGAAATCCCATCAGCAAAATGTGTATTGATTGCACCAAATCCACCTTGCCTCCATGTTTTAGCTTCTGATTCATTGTAGATGAATAAGTCTGTGGCTGATAGTTCTGGTTTTAATGATTCATTCCAAGTAAAGGCACCTACTTTTTTAGAAGAAGTTGGCTCATTCACACCAATTTTTTTTAATTCTTTCACCCCAAAATTGGATAAAGGTTCTATAAATGCCGCATACATATACCTACCCTCACCATCCATGGCTACCGCATGTTTTGGAGAGTTGATATTTGGCCCAATCTCTTTTATATAACCATTCTCAATTAATATGGAAACATCTAAAAGCTCTTTACCCGGTTCGGGTACTAGGTTGATATGTTGTATCAGATACAAGCTTTTTTCTGGATTTCGAATGCCATTGACGGGAAAGGTAATTTGCGAAAAGCACGAAATACTAAATGTTTGAAATAAATAAATAAAGGCTATTTTTTTTACAATATTCATTCTGTACAAATTATATTAATAAAGATTTTGCAAAGAGCAAAATGATAAACAAATTAGGAAGATTCTGCTAATAAACAACCTAATTTTTCCCAAGGCTCCGGGAATATTTATTCGGTTTATAATAGTTAATAAAGGTACATGAAGTGCTTTAAAAATTTGTATTGATTCTCCAAATGCTGAATTTGTATGCATTTTTGCTCCAACAAAAAAATATCATCTAGACCGAATTAAAATTGTGGAAATTTATATAGAATGAATTTTTAGAGCATGGTACTTAGACAAGTTATATTGGGTTTCTTTAATTTATTTGCCTTGCCTCTAAATTAGACCCGATATAAAGCAAAATCATATTACCTTCGCACTTATATAATAAAATAATATATGTCAAAAGAACGCGACGAGAAACTAAAAGCACTGCAATTAACCGTTGACCGTTTAGAAAAAGCGTACGGCAAAGGGTCTATAATGAAATTAGGTGATAAAGCCGTTCAAGAAGGCGTTGATAGCATTTCGACCGGATCTATTGGTCTTGATGTTGCTTTGGGAATTGGTGGTTTGCCGAAAGGACGGGTGGTAGAAATCTATGGCCCAGAAAGTTCTGGAAAAACAACCTTAGCTATTCATGCCATTGCAGAAAGTCAAAAAAATGGCGGTATTGCCGCTTTTATTGATGCGGAACACGCATTTGACAGGAATTATGCAGAAGGGTTAGGGGTGAAAACAGAAGACCTCCTTATTTCTCAACCTGATAATGGTGAGCAAGCCCTGGAGATAGCTGAAAACCTCATACGATCAGGAGCAATCGACATTATAGTTATTGACTCAGTGGCGGCCTTAGTTCCAAGAAGCGAAATTGAAGGTGAAATGGGAGATTCTAAAATGGGGTTACATGCAAGACTTATGTCGCAAGCGCTTAGAAAATTGACGGGCACTATCGGAAAAACTGGCTGCTGCTGTATATTCATAAATCAACTCCGTGAAAAAATTGGGGTCATGTTTGGGAATCCTGAAACTACTACAGGAGGAAATGCACTAAAATTTTATGCATCCATAAGATTAGATATCAGGCGCAGTGGTACGGCCATAAAAGATAAAGATGGCGTCATCACTGGAAATCGTGTTAAGGTGAAAGTAGTAAAAAACAAATTAGCACCGCCTTTCAGAATTGCTGAGTTTGATATTGAATACGGACATGGAATAAGTAAAGTTGGAGAAATTGTCGATTTAGGTGCTGAATTAAATATCTTACAAAAAAGTGGAAGCTGGTATGCCTATGAGAGTACTAAAATTGCTCAGGGAAGAGATAGTGCCAAACAATTTTTAACGGACAATCCGGAAATGGCCAAGGAAGTTGAAGATAAAATTCGGATCAAACTATCCAATTCCAAAAGTATTAAAATTGGTAGCCCCGACGACACAAATTCAGTAGATGAATAAAATAAAATTGCAGCAAGTTTAGCTCTTTAATTAAAGCTAATATTTGTTGTAACCCTTAGTTCCCATTATATATCCACAATAGCGAGATGAATCATGATTCTCGCTATTTTTTTAAACGTAACTTTTTACAGTGTGCGCACTAAATCATCATGCCTACTTCCATGTAAAACTATTAACGAGCTCTGCCAGATCCAATTTAATAAATTCATAAATTGGAGCCAATGAATCAGGTCTAGCTTGCGTATGAAAGTATAAGGAAGCACGTAAAAAATGTTTACTGGAATCCGTTAAATAAAATTGGAATGGTGAAGCGGCGGGTCCCTGAATATCAAAGATCAGCCCACTGACTTCATTGTTTTTATGGACAGGAAGTTCGTCAATATAATTTGCTTTAGTGTGATGCTGTGAAGCCAATTTAAAAGCATCTTTAATATATTTTTCTAATGAGGCACTGTTGTGAATTGGAAAGTAAGTACAATAGATAGTTCCGTTTAATGAAGGCAAGTTTATATTAAACCAACAATCTGATAGGGCCTCTTCATCAAAAAAAGTACTGTCTTTTTCAATAGTGGCATAGGTCGGAAACCTGAATGTAAACGGGCAATAATTATTCGTAAAGTATTGATAATTCTTTTGAGGAAAATCAATTTTAGGAAATGATCGGGGTTTAGGAATTGAATATTCTTCTTTACATGAAATACCCACTATTAATAGCAACATGCTATTAAACACATACCTAATTAAAAATATAGTATTGTTTTGTTTTATTATCCGAGCGACCATGTTGAAGAAATCCTCGCCTAGTTTTCTTTAGCGGCAATTTCTTCATAAAAAGCATAATGGTTGCTGATCATATTTTTTAGCGCCTTACGAGCAAAAAATATTCTGCTTTTAACGGTACCGAGTGGCAGACCTAATTCATCTGCTATTTCCTGATATTTATAACCATGATAATATCTTAAAAATGGAATGCGCAAACTCTCATCTAATGATTCCACCATGCCATTGAGTTCTTTCATCATCATGTCAGATTCAGCCCTATTTAAAACTGAATTTGAAATGGAATTAAAATAATATTGATTTTCACTATTATCGCTAACAATTCCTCCCTTAATTTTCCTGCGATAGTTATTGATGAAGATATTCTTCATAATAGTGATCAACCACGCTTTAAAATTGGTTCCCGGCTGAAACTTATCTCTGTTTGAAAGGGCTCTAAATGCAGTTTCCTGGTATAAGTCCTTCGCGTCTTCAGCATCCCTGGTAAGGCTGTATGCAAAATTGTTCAGTGTCTGGGTCTGAAGTTCAAATTGATTAAAAAATTCTACCGATGACATAATAGCTAATATTTGTTCCAAATTTAGGATTTTGTTTAATTTTTTCCAAGGATTGATTAGACAAAAGTTTGTTAAAATTTTGTGAAAATTAAGGTGGTATTATAAGTAATTGAAATACAATGATATAACATATCTAAAAAGTAGTATATGAATATCTAAATTTTCAATAAAAATTGAAATTAACGAATTCTGCTTTCAATAATAGGCTCATTTCTGTGCTTTCTTAAATAAATACCAAGCTATGGCAGTAAATATTAAATTGGGAATCCACACCGCTACGACCGGTGACATGATCTCGTTATTAGCAAAAGTAAGCGATAATTTTGATAAAAAGATAAAACAAACACCTAATATAACAGCAAACGCTAAATGTAATCCCATTCCTCCCCGTACTTTCCGACTGGCTATAGTCACCCCTATAAAAGTCAAAATTAACGTTGTAAAGCTATCTGCAGTCCGTCGATGCTTTTCTACCTCAAACAAACGGGTAATTCCGGAACCTTTTTCTTTCTCCCTAACTATAAACCGATTCAACTCGGCTGTGGGCATCATGTCTTTTTGATTGATAGAATAGACAAAATCTGAGGGTAAGAAATTAATCGCCGTATCCATACTTAATCCAGGATAGTCGAAAAACGATTCTGTGCTGTCGTCAAACGTACGAATTCTATAATCTTCGATAGTCCAGGTATAAGGTGCTGACTTCCACTTAATCCGCTTAGCCTCCATGGTACTGACCATTTTTTCTCCTTCAAACCTTTGTAAACTAAAATCAACCCCAGTGGAATCCTGAATCTGAAAATGCCTTAAATACATTTCAACCCCTGGTAACACAAACAAATGAACATTTCGGTCTCTAGCCTTCACATTTCCAGGTTTTATATACTTGTTTTCAAATTCTTTAAGTATTCGATTACCTCTGGGAACAATAAAATGATTTCCAATTAAATGAATGGAGGTAAACAGTAAACCAGAAAGTAAAAAGGGTTTTAAAAATCTCTTATAGGAAATTCCTGCACTTAAAATTGGAATAATTTCTGTTTGCGAAGCCATTCGAGATGTAAAGAATATGACGGTAATTAAAGCATATAAAGGAAAGAGCAACGCATTAATCCAGGGTATAAAATTTAAATAATAGTCACGAATGATTTTTTCTAACGTTAAATCTTTGGACAACAGTTTTTCAATTCGCTCACTCACGTCAAATACTACAGCAACTAGGGATAACATAGCCAACACAAATAAAAATGTGAATATATATTTGCGCATGATATATTTATCCAGGATACTCAATTTCCACCAATCATTCACTTTATATTCTTTTACTGATACGTTGTAAAATAGTTGATTTCCAGGTTTCAAAAGTATCTGTTACTATATTTTTTCGAGCCTCACCCACCAACCAAAGATAAAACCTTAAATTTTGAAGTGTAGCAATCTGTGACGCTAACAGTTCTTTTGAAATAAACAAATGCCGCAAATAAGCTTTTGTATGCGTTTGACTAGTCTCGATATCCAGACCATTATCTATACAACTGAAGTCTTCCTTCCATTTTAAATTCCGAATATTTATGATCCCATTCGTGGTATATAATATTCCATGTCTGGCGTTTCGACTAGGTAGTACGCAATCAAACATATCAATGCCTAAAGCAATACAATTTAAAATATTTTCAGGTGTACCTACTCCCATCAAATATCTGGCACTATCTTCTGGTAACTTGTGACAAGATAAATCTACTAACCGGTATAAATCCTCATCAGGTTCACCTACCGATAATCCACCAATTGCATAAGCCGGATTTTTATATTGAACAATATAGTCCAAAGATTTAAGTCTTAGATCTTCGTATACGGATCCTTGACATATGGGGATAAACATTTGCCGATATCCGTAAAGCCCCTCTGTTTTTTCAAAATGAGAAATACCACGATCCAACCAACGATGTGTGATGTCTAACGAATTGGCTGCATATTTTTTGACAGAAGGATAAGGTGGACATTCGTCCAATGCCATTATAAAATCCGCACCTAAAGTTCTTTGAATATCCACGACTGATTCCGGGGTGAACACGTGTTTGGATCCATCAATATGCGAATAAAAAATCACACCCTCTTCAGTAATTTTTCTTCGCGAACTCAATGAAAAAACTTGATATCCACCACTGTCTGTCAACAAAGGTTTTTTCCAATTCATGAATGTATGAACACCACCCGCTTTAGAAATGACATCTACTCCCGGTCTAAGGTAAAGGTGGTAAGTATTTCCTAAAATTATTTGTGCCTGAATAACTTTATCTAATTCGCTTTGGTGAATGGCTTTAACACTAGCCGATGTACCCACCGGCATGAAAATTGGCGTTTCAATTATTCCATGATGCGTAACCAATGTACCTGCTCTTGCAGAGGTGTGTTTATCGGTTTTAAGCAAAGAAAACTTCATACTAATTTTGTTTGCCTTGCATTCGCATCAACATTCCCATCATGATAGAAAAAGTAATTAGAGAAGAACCTCCTTTGCTGATAAATGGTAACGGAATTCCAATGATAGGTAAGAGTCCCATCGTCATGCCAATATTTACTAAAACATGAATGAATAACAAGCCGGCCAAACAGGCAGCAAAATAACTTATAAATTTTTGGTTGGTTGTTTCACTTATCTTAAATATTCTATATATTAAAATGGCAAATAATAATATGACTGTTACGGATCCAATAAATCCATGTTCTTCGCCAATGGTACTAAATATAAAATCAGTAGATTGCTCTGGCACAAATTTTAATTTTGTCATATTACCTTCTAAGAAACCCTTCCCAATAAATCCTCCAGACCCAATGGCCACTTTTGATTGAAGAATATTATAAAGCGAACCCCTGGGATCACATTCGTCTGGTTTTAACCAAACTTTTAATCGTTCTTGTTGGTGCGCTTCCAAGCGATTGAAAAAAAAGAAAGATGTATATGCAAATCCGTATAATAATAATACCGTTATGGGTATAATGATAGCCAATCTTTCTTGACGACTTCGCCATAAATAAATCAATCCACTTAACAACGTAACACTAATAAAAATCAAGGAAATATTTATTGGATAATATAAAAGCAAACCCACAGTAATCCCTAGTATAATTATGAGGAATGAAAGTTGATATTTAAATTTTTTGAAATAGTACCATGATAATAAAATAGCTAAAATGATTAGGCTCAACAAAATGACATTCAAAGGCATGAGAAAAGATAATATAAAGACGGCTGCAAAAAGGATCCCTCCTAAATAATATAACTCATTTAATCCTTCAATAAAAAGTAAAATAAAAAAAGAAAGAAACGTAATGGCGGATCCTGCATCAGGTTGAAATAAAATGAGGACAACTGGTAATAAAATTAGCCCAAAAGAAATCAGTTGATAGTTAGTTTGTTTTAAATTGGTTCGATAATAGCACAACATACTGGATAATGCAAGTGTGGTTCCAATTTTTGCAAACTCTGAAGGCTGAAATGAAAAACCACCAAAAAGAAACCAGGCTTTCGCTCCTTTTACTTCTGCACCAATGATCAGCACAAGCAACAATAAGAAAACACTAAATCCATAAATCAGATAAGCAAATGTGTGCCAGAATTTCCAGTCAACAAATAATGCTAAAAAGAAACACATCAGCGCTATGACTATGTAAATACTTTGTTTAGTTATGGGTGTGTCATAATTGAAAAAATCCTTATCAATATTCTGTGAATAAGATACTGCATAAAATGCAATCCATCCAATCATTAATAAACTTAAGTAAATACCAATGATGATCCAATCATATTCACCCTTATTTCGCTTGAGTGACATGATATTTTACAATTCGTCGTATGGAATTTTATCGATAGATAGAAAAGCTCCCGGAAATTTTTTCTTTACCGATTCAAGTACTCCATTGGCTTCATTCCTTGAAATAAACGCTCCAGCTTTTAGTTGGTAATAGGGTTCTTTATATTCCCATTTTGTGCGATAACTAAAATATCGATTAAAGTTGGTTTTCGCCTCCTCCATGGCTCTTCGATCGGCAGTATTAATTACCGTAATGCGCCAACCAGAAACATGACTTATACTCCTGTTAATCCGTTTATATTGCTCCATTAAATTCGTAATTCCAGGCTCTTCATGAATGACGATAGTTTGCTGAGAATACGCTAAATTTGTGAACCACAAAAAGGCAATCAACAACTGGATACGAATTAGATTTTTTTGCATAATTGTTTATTCAACGCCATGACAATTTTTATATTTCTTGCCACTGCCACAAGGACATAAATCATTTCGGCCTATTTTTGGCATCGTATTCCGAATAGTCTGAATTTGCTGAGGTTCTCTGCCTGCGTTTTCCGCCGCACGTCTTGCATTTTGTTCCATAACACTTCGATTGGTTCTGGTTTTACTCAAATCGCTTCTTTGAGGTCGTGCTTCCTGCATTTCTTGGTTGCTCTCTATTAAAAGTTTTCCTTTCGCCAAATGCGAGGTTATTTCTTGATTCATCTTAAAGACCAACGCTTCAAAAAGTTTATACGCCTCCATTTTATAGATGACCAATGGATCCTTTTGCTCAAAAGAAGCACCTTGTACGGAGTCTTTAAGTTCATCCATATTGCGTAAATGCTCTTTCCAATTTGAGTCAATAGTACTGAGTGAAATGGAGCGTTCAATATCTCTCATGATGCTTCGCCCCTCAGTCTTCACAGAATGTTCTATATCCGCAGAAATCGGCATTGGGTCAGAAAGCGCATCAGAATATGGTATGGAAATTCTCTTGTATTGGTGCCCTGCTTCTTCGTATATCCTTTTGATTCCAGGTAACAACAAATTCTTAATGGACTCCTCTTTTTTCTCATAATAATCATAGAATAAATCCATTACTCTTTCCAAGACTTCATGGCTATTAGACTCTCTAAAAAAAGCGGCATCTAAATCCGGTTCAAAGCCTAATAACATTATACAATCTCTTATAAATTCTTCATAATTCCCTTGTACTTTATTCTGTTGAACAATATTTTGTAACGTAGAATTAAACATATAATTTAAATCTACCGTCAAACGATCACCATACAATGCATGATTTCTTTTCTTGTATATGGCTTCTCGTTGAATGTTCATGACATCATCATATTCAAGAAGCCTTTTACGCATGCCAAAATTATTTTCTTCGACTTTTTTCTGCGCATTTTCTATAGATTTTGTCACCATGGAATGTTGCATAACTTCTCCTTCCTTATGCCCCATTCGATCCATGATCGAAATCATTCTATCGGAATTGAATAATCGCATTAAACTATCTTCAAAAGAAACAAAAAACTGTGAAGATCCTGGATCCCCTTGTCTCCCTGCACGGCCTCTCAACTGACGGTCAACCCTTCGAGATTCATGTCTCTCAGTTCCAACAATAGCTAATCCTCCAACTTTTATAACTTCCTCAGTAATTTTAATATCGGTACCTCTACCGGCCATATTCGTGGCGATAGTTACTTTTCCGGGTTTACCTGCTTCGGCCACTATTTCTGCTTCTCGCTGGTGCTGCTTTGCATTCAATACATTGTGGGCAATACCCCTCAATTGCAGCATACGGCTTAATTTTTCTGAAATATCTACCGAGGTGGTTCCTACCAGAACTGGTCTACCCTGTTCGGTACAAAGTGCAATCTCATCTATAACGGCATTGAATTTTTCTCGAGCAGTCTTGTAAACTAAATCCTCCCGATCTTTCCTAACCACCACTCTATTGGTAGGAATAACCACTACATCCAATTTATAAATTTGCCAGAACTCCCCGGCTTCTGTCTCAGCAGTTCCCGTCATTCCGCATAATTTGTGGTACATTCTGAAAAAATTCTGCAAGGTTACTGTAGCATACGTTTGGGTCAACTCGCCTACTTTAACATTCTCCTTAGCTTCTAAGGCCTGGTGCAGTCCATCCGAATACCTTCTTCCTTCCAGCATCCTCCCTGTGCTTTCATCGACAATTTTCACTTCCCCATCCAGCACCACATATTCTTCATCTTTTTCAAATAAAGTGTACGCTTTCAATAATTGACTTACACAATGAAGCCGCTTGGATTTTATGGCGTAATCATTGAGAATTTTTTCTTTTAATTCTGTGGCTTCGCTTTTATTGAGATCTTCTCGCAATTCTACATTATGTAGTTCTTGGGCCAAATCAGGTATCATAAAAAAATCATGATCGGATTCCCCTTCTGCTAAAAAATTTTCCCCTCTTTTAGTCAGCTCTACTTGCCTGTTTTTTTCATCAATCGTGAAAAGTAATGGTTCATCTGCCACACGCATATGTCGATTTTGTTCTTGCATATAGAAATTCTCCGTTTTCTGCAAAATAGCACGCATACCTTCTTCACTCAGCACCTTTATTAAAGGACGCGACTTAGGTAAAGCATGATAGGCTCTGAACAACGCTAAACCTCCCTCTCCTTCTGCACTTCCCGTTTTAGATTCTGCAATTAATTTTCGTGCCTCTGAAAGAAACTGATTAGCCAATTTTCTTTGTTCGCTGATCAATCGTTCTACCTTCGGCTTTAAGGCATTGTATTCTTCCGATTCTTCGTCCATGTCGACTGGCCCTGAAATTATTAACGGTGTTCGTGCATCGTCAATTAAAACGCTATCTACCTCATCGACCATCGCATAATGATGCTTCAATTGCACTTTTTCTTCGGAACTGCGCACCATATTATCTCGTAAATAATCAAAGCCAAATTCATTATTAGTCCCGTAGGTAATGTCACATTCATATGCCTTTTTTCGCTGAATGGAATGGGGCTTATATTTATCGATACAATCCACGCTCAGATGCAAAAACTCAAAAATGGGCCCTATCCACTCAGAATCCCGGCGAGCTAAATAATCATTAACTGTTACCACGTGCACCCCTTCACCTGTTAATCCATTTAAATAGGCTGGCAATGTGGCTACTAAGGTTTTTCCTTCTCCTGTACCCATCTCCGCTATTTTACCGTCATGAAGAACCATTCCTCCTATCAATTGGACGTCGTAATGAATCATATTCCAAACGATATCTCCGCCTGCCGCCGACCATTCATTTGCATATTCTGCATAGTCCCCATCCAAATTGATATAGGATCTGCTTACGGATAAATCTCTATCCTTGTCTGTAGCTTTTACACGAAGTGTTTTGTTTCGACTGAAACGAATAGCTGTTTCCTTGACTACTGCAAAAGCCTCTGGCAACAACTCCATCAAAACCTCTTCAATTCCTTGGGCTCTTTTTTTATTTTGAACGTCGATTTCATTGAAAATGTCCTCTTTATTATGGATATCTGTTTCATTTTCCGCATTACTAATGAGCGCAGCTATATGTTCATCAATAGGCTGTAAATGATTTGAAACCCTTTCCTGGAAGCTAAAGGTCTTATTCCGCAATTCATCATGTGTTAATGTGGAGAATTGCTCCACAAAAATATTTATTTCATCAACCCTTGGTTGATACTGTTTTGCATCCCGTTCCTGCTTTGATCCAAATATCTTTTTTAAAACCCCAAACATATTCTTGTATTCAAAAAATTATAGCAAAATTATAGTATAAAATCGTCTCCTCAGGGAAATAATAGATTCCATAAACTATACCATAATATATTTAATGCCAAATTGTCAGTTGAAAGGAGACTTATTAGCTGTCTTTGAGGATTCTTAGCTATTGGTGCTGAGTTGGCTCTAAAAAAGTTAATATATAAGATTGAAGCTGTTTTAGCTACTCTCAAAATTTGTCTCTAATTCCCGATTTGGTGTTTTTTAAAGCATGATAATTTATAACAAGCAATAATCCAATACCTGAAATAAAACTTATGTTTCTCATGACAAGAACGAGATCGCTGTACTGTGAATAAAAAGGCGCAACAATTAGAAAATGTAAACAAGAAATTATTATTGTTACTAGCAATATTATCACAACTACAGCATTCCATTTTTTTAATTTACGTTGCTGTTCTATAAATAAAATTTGGATTAACGTTTTTTTATATTTTGGATCTGTACTGTTAAGCCCGTGAAGCGCTTTTAAGATTTGAATGGATTTATCAGGACGCGATTGTTCAATTAAAATTTGGGCTTTTAAAAATAAAATTTCTTCATATATGTGTTTATGAAATTCACTAAATTCTTTATAGTTTAATAATTCTGCTAAAATGAATTCTGCCTGTTTATGAAATAATGCAATTTTATCCAAATGATATAACGCTTTTAGATAAGAGAATTTTATTTCGATGTATTCATCAAAATGTAATTGCTGAATTTCATTAAAATTGACTTTATAAAAATATAAATAATCATGAAATGCCTGCTCTGGTATTTTCTTATATCTAGAAAATACGCTACTTATACCGAGAGCGCTAGTTTGTTTCATTTAATATTCTAAATAAGACCGGTCTGGAAGGCACGGCGTCCATTTCCATCGGTGCTGTCTGTAAAAATAATACATATTTGCCATCTTTTATTTTATCGGGCACAAAAATTAGTTCTGTAATAGTACACAATTTGGCTCTGTCTCCTTGCCAAAACTTCTTATGTGCTGCAAGAGCACCTTCGTCTTCTTCACGGTCTACAGAAGGTATATCCACCAACAAATGCTTTATTTTGGCTTCGACTAAAAATTCCATAGCCTCCACCGAAAAGTAAGTCGGATTGGTCCCAGAATATTTATAAAATCTTTTTTCTTCAACATTTGGCAAGCTTCGGATGATAAGTGCTTCTTCAATTATAGGCAGATCCATCAAGTGCTCCAGGGTATGTCGCTCAATCACTCGATCTCCGTTCTCCCTTTTAGTGGGATATAAACTTATCAACTGTGAAAGTAAAAACGGTTGCATTAATCGCTGGTTAATAGATATCCATTCTTCACTTATGTGTCCCACACATTCTGTATGTGTGCCATTGCCATGAATATTTAATTTTACATTAGTATAATTTACGGGGCCCCCTTCCTTAACAGATCCTACAAACGCACCCATTCTAACAGGCTCAAAACTAAAAAGCGGCGCATAAAAACAATTCACTTGATTAATCCCATTATGGTACGGTATCGAAATATCCACTCCTTCTGCTAAATCAATTTCAATTGGCTGGTTTTGAATCCATAGAATTGAATTTTTATGTTCATTTGTACTCATGCGGTTTACGTAATCTAATTTCTCTGGTCTATTCCCCAATTTAATTTATCGTGGATGGTTTTTAAAAAACTTACCGGAAGAAGTTGTACCAGCCGAATTCCAAAATCACATTTTCGAATGCCCAGTTGAAAATTAGAATTTATTACCTCATACCTGGAATCCAACGTACATAAAAAATTGTCAGATCTCCCCTCGACTTCAAAAGAAAGTACTGAATCGTCGGGAATGACCACTGGTCGTACATTTAAGTTGTGAGGTGCCACGGGTGTGATGACTAAATTGCCGCTTTGTGGGAATATGATGGGACCGCCGCACGAGAGCGAATATCCAGTTGAGCCTGTGGGTGTTGCTACAATAATTCCATCTGCCCAATATGAATTTAAAAAATCACCATTTACATACGTGTGAATAGTAATCATACTTGAGTTATCACGCTTTAATATGGTGAAATCATTTAATGCAATCGTCCGGTTATTAAAAATGGGAAAGTTACAATCTAGTTGTAACAAGGTCCTTGTTTCTATTTTATACATGCCATGCACGAGTTGATACACGGCATTCGAAATCATTTTTTTTTCTACACTCGCCAAAAAACCTAATCTTCCCATATTTATGCCAAGAATGGGTACTTGGCTATCGTTGACTAGAGTGACTGCTTGCAAAATAGTTCCATCACCTCCTAAACTAATAATAAATTGCGGCTTATGTTTTTTAATATCCTCATAGGTCTCCCAGATAGATATTTTAAATTGTTTTAGAGTTTCTTCATCAATTTCTTCAAGAAAATTTTTAAATATAAATATATCAGGGTGGTGATCTTTCAAATGTGTGAGAAAACTTTTAATATAAATTTGGTCTTCTGGTTTTATTTTCTGGCCATAGATAAAAACCTTCATCAGAATGTGCTTTTTGTATTTATAAAGATACCTGTTTCTTTCAAATGGTTGGCTGCAAAATATACTTCTACCCGAACAGCATCGTTGACAACTATATCAATACCCGCCCCGCCACTGTACAACCAGGTATTGGATAAAAAATTTTCTTCGGAATAAAAAGGGTCATTTACATAAGCCATTGACCCTTGGATAATCAGATCCAGATCGAGTTTGATATTTAGTCTCGGTTCACCTTTTAGAATTTTAAAAAGTGCTTTCTGATAACTAAAAAGGGGGCGTCTGATATAGTTTTCAAATAATATTAAATCACTCCCGTCTATTACATAATGTTGATACCCCTTTATCTGCAATTCTTTAGATCCAAGTCCTTTATAAATAAAATAAGGTGGCTTGTTCCGCAATAACTCTTCTTTAGCTCTCACCAATAAATTATAGTATAATTTTTTAGCTATTTTTTGTGTCATTCCAAATTCTTGTCCAATGTATAAATTGTTAACCGACTCTATTCCGGGTATACCTTCTTTTTTAGCTGCCAAACGCAGCAAGTAACCTCTCTTGGGCCTGATAATTAAATCTTGCGTATTTACTAAGTAGTCCGCTTCCATTGAAGTGTATCGTATTTGAGTGCGCTTGTCTAAGAAAAATTCGGGATTTGCTTCTGAAATAAAAGAAGTTGTTTGGTGTATGTTGTACGATCCGGAATAAACATAGGTTTTCGTTCGACCGGGTCGATACCTAAAACTTACGCTCGCCTCCCATCTGTTGTATAATGGTGCGTCTTTGTTTTCTAATAGGACGTATTTATTGTCTATGGTCTGAATATTTATCTCTTTACTTTGCGTATAAAAAATACCGGTACGCAAGCCCAGATTTCTGGCCTTATTGATATATGGATATTCATATGAAATATCATAACGCTGCGTGTAACCAGCATGCATCCGAAGTTTTATGCGATCATTTCGACCGGTAAAGTTGTAGTGGTACAATTTTAAACCAAGGTTTATTCGATTAAAAGAATGATCATGTTCTTTCCACCAAACATTAAAATTTCGATCCGCTAATTCAAATATTACCGAAGGAAATAACAGCCAGGCTTCTTCTAAATTTATAACTATTTTAGCAACGTATATGTCTCTTAAGTCTAAAATATAAGACACCTCTACTTTTGAAAATAAATTAGTTTTTTGAAGATCTACGTTAATTTCTTGTAATTTTATATTGAAATCTTTTATGGAATAGTAAGTTCCAGTCTCAATTCTGGCTTCTTGTAAAATAACCCAATCTTTTGTTTTTTCATTGCCAACCAAAATAATGCTGTCAATACGAATGCTGTCGGTCGGAATAGCGCCGAGTTTTAGAAAACAGAACAGAAATAATAATATATAAAAAAATGAAATTTTACACATTTAGGTAGTTCATCAACTCATTGTATCTATCTTTTAACAATGACGGAAAGTCTTCCTCCGACAAAACACTGACAACCTCAAATTCATATCTATTAAAAGCATTGACTAGGTTTTCGGTATCCTGACAGTTTACTTTTAATGTAATTAATATATTTCCTTCTTCTATTTGCTCAGATACAAAACAACTCAATATTATGCAGCGTTGGTCCTCTGCAATCTGCGCTATTTTAGACAAAGAATAATCCATTTTGCGTGTAGACAACACGATAATACTTCCTGGCTCCGACAACGCAAAACTCCTTGCGTAAAACTGCATCATCGTTTCTTGCGTCACGCAGCCCATATATTCTCCTTCTTGATTAATAACTGGAAGACTTGACAAGTTTTCTTTGGCGATCGTTGACCAAATTGAAAAAAAGTGATCGTTACTTTTGGAAAAGACAGATTTTAATAGGGGACATTGAGCTATCAAAAATTCTGGCTCGGTGTCACGAAGTACTTGCTCAGAAACAATGCCAACTAAAATGCCCTTTTCGACA
Organism: Bacteroidota bacterium; assembly: GCA_030856215.1. Taxonomy (GTDB): domain Bacteria; phylum Bacteroidota; class Bacteroidia; order Chitinophagales; family Saprospiraceae; genus Vicinibacter. The sequence continues at coordinate 2,612 of JALYPU010000007.1, read as the reverse complement.
ACCGGAAGATGATACACACGTTCCCGCTCCATTTCTTGCAGCGCTTCCTTTACCTTAGTGTTTAATCCCACGGGATGAATAGTTAAATCCATTAAACTGCTTGCAATCATGATTTGGCTTATGGATTATTCTTTTTTAAATATCCTGGTCCTTCTCTTTCTAAAATAATTTTTTCTCTTTTATATTGCTGTAGTTCATTTAATAAATTCTGTTTTTGGTTTTTTAATCTCTCCACGATACTTGAATTTAACCGGAAAGCATTGTTTTTGAAATCTTCAAATTCAGGCAAAACTCTAACGTAGGCCAAAGACTCGTGGGTCATGATTCGGTTGGTTTCTGAAAAACCAAGCGCCACTGTTTTATCTAAATGAATAAACGCATCTAATGCATTTTCATTTAGAGAATAGGCGCAGGCGATATTAAAGTGGAGCGCTTTGTCTTCTGGATTTAAAGATAGACCCATCTTAAATTCTTCTATTGCCTCTTTGATTTCATAATCTTTAAACTTTTTTATCCCCGTCTGCTTATGGGTTTCGCTTTGCTTCCTGTTTTTATAAAGATCAAAATAAGAGTTTTTGTTTTGGGTGGTCGTTTGCTCATCTTCATCCATTAAAATATATTTTCCTCTCCTCACTTGTTGCCCCGGAACTTGCTCCCGCTTCCGTCCATAACGATCTCTAAAATTCCCACTATTGAATTTTCGATCAAATTCCGTAACGTCCATCATTAAATACTTATAAGCATCATACCATCCTAAAAGGGCAGTAAGTGGTATACCTAATATACCAATGGTACCTACCCAAAACCATAGCGCAATATATATTATACCAATTTCTGGCTGCTTCAAATAAAATCGGTGTACGCCCCACGAGCCAAGAAAGATGGCTAAGAATACAGCGATGCCTTTTCGTTTCATTGTTGATAGTATTTAAACGTTATAATAGCAATATCATCCGGAACGTCCTCATTCCCTTTAAATTCGAGAAGTTCATTCATAATGCATTCACTCAATTCGTTGGCATTCTTCTTTTTGTTCTCTAAGATAAGTGCCTGAAGCATTTCCGGTGTAAAATTTTGGCCATTTTGATTCTTTACATCTACCAATCCATCAGTATAAGCTACTAAAATAACATCCTCGTTAAGTTCGATGATGCCTTCTTTAATCTCAGGAAGGTTTTCAAAATGTCCAATAATAGTGCACGTGGCTTTGAGTTCTATAATCTTTTTATTCTTGATCAGAGTCGGTGGTATGTGCCCGGCATTTACATAATATAGTCGCTTTGCTTTTATATCAGCTAAAGCGATGAAAAAGGTAATATACTTTTCTCCCTTGGTGATTTTCAGAACGGTTTGATTTAATGCAATCACTAACGTTTCTAGATCCTTATACTGTTGAGCTAGGTTTTGTACCAAGGCCTGAAAGTTTGCCATTATCATAGCCGCCGCCATACCTTTTCCAGATACATCAGCAATGCAAAAACAAATTTTATCTTCAGCAAACTTTATATAGTCGATATAATCCCCTCCGACTTTATAATGTGGTCTGTATATGTTTGCCAATTCAAATTGTTTTCCACTTGGCATCTCTTCTGGAATAAGCATTTTTGTAACTTCCGTTGCAAACTCTAATTCTTTTTCCTGAATAATCTGCTTTCTGACAAGTCTTTTATTCTCAATTGCTACCGCGATAATGTTTGTAATAGAGGTAATAAACTGAATATTGTTATAAACATCATTTCCATTTTTTACTCCATTGATGAGCGAATAAGCAATCGGTTCTTTCTTGTGATAAACAGGAATAATAAATTCGAATTGTTGTAAATCAGGATCATCATCTCTTTTAATGGTATGAAGTCGATTATATTTAATAAATTTTTCTGGCAACGATTCCAAATTAGATTCTTTATCTATATTGGTATTTACTACTGACACCCATCCCTTATCGTCCCGGATAAAGAGCGCTAATTTTTCGATACTTAATTCCCAGGTAAGAAATTTTTTATACATCGTGTATAGATCTTCCTGGGGTAGATTATCATTGATTGCCTGAGTAATATTTAATAAAGATGTCATCTGCAGCTGCTTTAGGCTGAGTTCATTTTGCATCTTAGTTAATATTGTTTGATCCCGATTCATTTAGTTCATTCTGACGTCACTTAGGTCCCTTAAATGGTTTGTAATCAATTGAAAGGACAAGATGAGCAAAACTACTACAATTGAAGGAATTATTGCCTGGAGCGCTTTTCCAGAAAGAGCATAAGGGTATTGCTCTTGTAGTATATTTCCCAAAGTTGGTATGGGAGCGGCCAGCCCCAGGCCAATAAAGGATAGGCCAGATTCTAATAAAACGGCTAGCGCAAAATTGCTTGCAACAGAAACCCAAATTGGACTGAGAATATTTGGTATAATGTGTTTAAACAAAACTCTATACTTTGAAAAACCCATGGCATGGCACGCCTGAACAAAATTTAGCTCTTTATAATACATAACCTGTCCTCTGACTAATCTCGCAACTTCTCCCCAAAGGGTTAATGAAATAGCTAAAAAAATTGAGGTCATGTTTCTCCCAAATGAAAAAATTATTGCAAAAGCTAATAATATCGTCGGCAGCG
>JALYPU010000131.1 GCA_030856215.1 Bacteroidota bacterium | reverse complement strand
TGACATTTCGTGGCAGTTCAATAGCCCCGTAGGGGCGGCAATTTAATAGCCCCGTAGGGGCGGCAATTTAATAGCCCCGTAGGGGCGGCAATTTAATAGCCCCGTAGGGGCGGCACCCCGTATGGGTGGCAGTTTAATAGCCCCGTAGGGGCGGCACCCCGTATGGGTGGCAGTTTAATAGCCCCGTATGGGTGGCAGTTTAATAGCCCCGTAGGGGCGGCACCCCGTATGGGTGGCAGTTTGAACATTATTGCATTTCGGCATGGTGCTTCCTAATAACTACCATTTCTGCCCATATAAATTTATAGAAAATTAATATTACTTAACGTATCTTTGCGCCTGCCAGGGGATTAGATATTAAAGAATAGTCCTCATGAGCAATCACTTAAAATTAATTTATGGGTAAATCTTCAGAAACATTTAATAAAAAAGAAAAAGAAAAAAAACGTCAAAAAAAGCAACGCGACAAGGTTCAAAAGATGGAAGAGCGTAAAGCTACTGTGGTGAAATCAAAGAACTTTGAAGATATGCTTGCCTATGTCGATGAACATGGTAACCTTACACAGACAGCTCCAGATCCACTAAAGAAAAAAGTGTTTAGTTTAGATGATATTCACGTCAGCACACAGAAGAAGGCTAAGGAAGAAACTGCAGATATCAATCGCAAAGGGAAAGTAACTTTTTATAATGTTTCAAAGGCTTACGGTTTTATTAAAGACCTGGTTAGTCAGGATAGTATTTTTGTTCATGCCAATGAACTTAAGGAACTGATAAAAGAAAACGACGAGGTCGAATTTCAAATTAAAATGGGCCCCAAAGGTCCTTTTGCTGTCAATGTAGTAAGAACCAAATAGACGGTTAAATTTTATTAGCTTTTCTAATATTGAAAAAGCTTCTTACGGACATTTAGAAAATTATAATTTTAAATTATTTATTGAAATCGATCTAGATTTGCTGCGATCTTTTTTTTTAACCTTTAACCTGGAGGAGAAAGAAATTGAACTATTTTGCCTAAGCCCTAAAATTCTTAAATACCTAAAAAACGTTTGCTTTCCGCACCCAAATAGCAGCCTACTTTTAAGATATGTCGGAATTTGCGTTCCAGATCACAAATTTTCACCAGTTAATGAATACTTTACTAATAATTCTTTAATACAAGAAAATGGCGAAAGTAATTTTAAGGTAGTAACCTTGTCTATAAAATAAAATTTAAAAACATGACAAAAATTAATCCTCATATACTGTTTAATGGGAATTGTGAAGAAGCGACTTCTATTTCCAATAAGTTATAAGGCCTCATTACGAGACTTCATAGGGTCTCAAAGTGAATAATACCTTTCTGTTCGCTTTTGAAAGGTTAACCTTTCTGTTTAAGGAGCATTATATTTAGGCGTCGAACGAAAAGAAAAAGAATTTAATAATGAAAACTACAGGTAAGAATAGTCTTAGACTTGGAATTTTAGCATTAATAATTTCCTGCTCAGTTACTTCCGCATTTACTACACATATAGTGGGAGGCGATGTGAGTTATCGATGTTTAGGAGGAAATCTGTATGAAATAAGTCTAACCCTGCGAAGAGATTGCCAAAATGGACAGGCAAATTTTGACAGTCCTGCTGCTTTGGGTATATTTGATGCTAATGGAATTCTATTAACTAATTTAGCTAATAATGGTGTGCTAAGGATGGCGTTCCGAAGTGATGATACGCTTAATGAAATATTGGATACTCGTTGTGGTTTAATTGGTGGCAACGTATGTGTACATACGACTACGTATCGAGAGACCATTGAATTACCATTTCGGACAGGAGGATATGTGTTGGTATATCAAAGATGTTGTAGGAATTTCACTATTGGTAATATCATTGATCCATTGACCGTCGGTGCTACATATTCCGTCGATATCAAAGAAGAGGCGTTAAGGTTCTGCAACTCAAGTCCCGATTTGGGAAACTATCCTCCCATTTTTATTTGTGGAGGCACTCCCTTGGATTTTGATTTGCATGCAGTGGACCAGGACGGTGATTCTTTAGTTTATTCCCTATGTACACCTCATTCAGGCGCGTCTCAAAGCATTCCAATGCCAAGTCCGCCTTCTGGGCCCCCGTTCCTTCTCGTGCCTTTTAAACCTCCTTATTCATTAAATGATGTGATGGGTGGTAATCCTAAATTGACCATGAATTCGATTACTGGCAATATGAAAGGTTTCGCCGTGGACATCGTGGCTCAATATTTAGTAGCGTATTGTGTTAGAGAATACCGAAAGGGGATATTACTTACTGAGCTTTATCGTGATTTTCAAATCAATGTTCGTCAATGTACTTCCGTCCCGACGGCTGCATTTTCTGCCAACATTTCTAATTGCACAGATCCAATTACTATAAAATTACAAGACCAATCGACAGATCTTTTTTCAAGTATAGAAAATTGGAATTGGATGTTGACTGTTGATTCCCTTAAATTTAACAGCATGTCTCAGCATCCCAGTTTTAATTTACCAGATAGTGGGCTAGCTAAAGTACAGCTAATTGTTACTTCAAAAGATGGATGCTCCGATACAATAATTGATTTTTTTGCATTTAAAACGTTAAAACCTGATTTTATCAATCATCAACTTAAAATATGTAAAGGAGATTCCACTTTTTTATTGAATTCCTTTGATTCAAGTCTTCAATATAACTGGAGCCCTTCTATAGGTTTATCGTGTACCCAGTGCCCCAATCCAAAGGCCGGGCCAAGATCGAATATTATTTACAAGGTTACCACGTCTAATGATACTTGTCACCGGTTGGATAGTATTGAACTACTTGTTGAAAATTGTTTTATTGATTCATGTGCAGTAACTATAAGTACAACCTGTTTACCGAGTGGCATGATTGAATTAACCGCTCTGGATGCGTTTGGATCTCCCATCGTTCCTAGATCGAGAATTCAGGAATTATATTGGGACCTGGAAAGTAATTCCACTTCACCCGGATATTCCTTAGTCAATAAAAATCCGGTTTATTTAAAAACGAATACACATTACACGCTCACCTCAAAGTTATATTCCTGGAAAATAGGAGTGCCTAAGACTATTGAATTTGCACAGATTTGTCATAGACGCATTACAGATTCCGTAGCAATTACGTGCCAGGGACCTTGTTCTGAATTCAACTTAATTTTATCGTCTTGTGAAGATGATTATGACAAGAACTATCAACTGAATTACCCGAATCATTTATGTAATTCTATATGTCAAGACGAATGCGATTACATAATTGGACTATTTGAAGAAAATGGTAACCTAATTAACCCTACTGAATACCAAATCAAATGGTCTAGTGGCCATACCGGAGCTTATGTTTTCAGGATGGGTCCTTACTTTGATAATCTTAAAGTAGAGGTTAGAAAAGGGGATTGTGTTTGGTATGGACGTTATGTAAAAAGTTGTACACAATTTGTTGGAAATATTTTAGACAACACGCTATCTGATAGGGCAAGAAATATCAGTCTACATGGAAGAAACCTTTTGAAGGAATTAAGTTTACAAAATATTCCCTTTAGTGTATTTAGTAGTAATGGGCAACTTATACTGAAAAAAAATGATGATTGGAATTACCTTACATCAGGAATTTATATCGTCTCATACATGCGCGATGGTGAGTTAAATAAATTAAAAATCTGGGTTGATTAATTAGGACTAAAGTATTTTTAGTTAGAATTAATTGAACTGGTTAAGTTAAGATATTTCATAATAATCCAGATCCTTGCCGAATGTTTCCGGAACATTCCAAATAGACCATAAAGCAAGTCCATAACATACGCCCCCAACAATCAATGCACTGGCACTTAAGGAAAGTTGCAAATTTTCTAACAGATAGAAAAAACTCATGCCAATTAAAATTACCGCACCCCGAACGAAATTGGGAACTGTCGTAGTAACGGTTGCACGGATGTTTGTCCCAAATTGTTCAGACGCAATGGTGACAAACAGGGCCCAATAACCCGTTCCACATCCTAATAAAAAGGATAAAAAATAGAAGCTGCCAGAACTAATATTTCGAATAAATAAAAAACACACCACCAACACAATGTTTGCTAATAAATAAGCAATCACTACTTTCCTTCGCGTTCTAAAAACCTGACTCAGCCAACCGCAAATCAAATCACCTACGCTTAGACCGATGTAGGTGTACATGATGCAGTAGGCAGCATCAATATTTCCATCGGTGATATTAATCTGACCTGCAAACCGCCCACTTAATTTCACTAATATGCCAAGTACAAACCAAACAGGCAAGCCAATTAAAATACAGTAAATATATTTCTTAGTTGTTTCTACATTCTTAAACAACATCATGAAATTGCCTTTTTGAACAGAACTAGTCAGCGATTTTTCAAACATACCCGATTCGAAAGTGCCAAACCGCAATAACAACAATAATAGACCCAAAATGCCTCCTACTATGTAAGAAGTCTGCCAATTCTCCAGTCCAAAAACACTATAACTCGTACTGAATTTTTTAACCATGGCGGCAGCTACAGCGCCTAATGCCCCTAATGTAACAATGATCATTGTACCATAACCCCTTTTGTCTTTATGCATTATTTCAGAAACCAGGGTTATAGCCGCGCCGAGTTCTCCTGCAAGTCCAATTCCTGCCAACAATCGAATTAATTGATATTGCCAAATGGTATCCACAAAAGCATTCGCTAAATTTGCAACGGAATACAATAAAATGGATCCAAATAAAATGGATTTTCGACCCTTTAAATCTCCGAGAATTCCCCATAGCAATCCGCCAATTAACATGCCCGCCATTTGCCAATAAAAAAGATTATTGTCAAATAATTGAGCTGCCTGTACCGGATCTGTGATATTGAGTCCATTGGGACTCATGATGCTCTCTTTTCCTATTATATTGAAGAGTTGTAAATCATAGATATCTACAAAATAACCAAGCCCTGCAATAATGACCGTAGAATTTATAATCTTACTATTATTTTTAGTCTCATTCATTTTTGTAAAATCTATTAGGCTACATTCCTAAAATTTCGGCTAATTTAATATACTCATCTGATGGGGTTTTCCTCTTTTGCACAGATTCCTCAAATGGCGTAAACATAATTTTATCATTAACAATACCAGCCATCACATTCGTTTTTCCTTCCATTAGCGCGACCACAGCATGATAACCCAAACGGCTTGCTAATATTCGATCATTTGATGACGGGGAACCTCCGCGTTGCAAATGGCCAATGGTGGTAACTCGTATCTCATGATCGGGTACTCGTTCTTTTAATGACTTCGAAATAAAATCAATTTCTCCTATTTCATTTCCTTCCGCAACGATGACTAATCCAAAAAGTTTTTTTCGTTTCATAGCCTTATCCAATGTTTGCACTAAATCATCCAAGCTGCAAACTTTTTCTGGGATCATAAATGCGCTGGCACCAGAAGAAATAGCAGTATGAACTGCTATGTACCCAGAATTTCTTCCCATCACTTCAATAAGAAATAGACGATTGTGTGAATCCGCAGTATCTCGTATTTTATCTACAGCCTCAATTGCGGTATTTACGGCTGTATCAAACCCAATCGTAAAATCGGATCCAAATAAATCATTGTCTATCGTGCCAGGGAGTCCTATGGTGGGAATGTTAAATTCATTTTTAAAAACTATGGAACCTCTAAATGTACCATCCCCACCTATAGCAATTAAACCATCAATATCGTTAACCATTAAATTATCATAAGCCTTTTTTCTTCCTTCATGTGTCAAAAAACCTTTACTTCGGGAAGTTTTTAAAATAGTGCCACCTCGCTGAATAATATTGGCAACATCTGAAGTTTCTAAACGATGAATTTCACCATCGATCATTCCTTCATAACCCCTGTATATTCCATAAACATGTAAATCATAAAAGCTAGCTGTACGCACTACAGCTCTGATAGCCGCGTTCATTCCAGGTGAATCACCACCTGAAGTAAAGACACCAATTCTTCTAATTTCCGACATAAGTAAGATGATAATTAATTAATGAGTCTAAAGGGTTTTGTAAATAAATGGGTTGCAAAAAACCATGCGTTATTAAAATTTCATTGAGTTGCTGTTGAAATACAAACCCAACGGAACCGATAAAATAAATGGGCCAATTTTTTTTGTCTTGATAGGGAAGTATTCGTTCTACAAAAAATAATTGAAATGCTTCATTTAAAATGGTAGCGATCGTCGGTTCCATTTCAAATTCTTTTATGAAGGGAACAAATTTTGCTAATTCAGACGATGTGTTTTTTGACATATAGATTTCTGGCAGAAAATGTTCCTTCAATTCAGGAAAGTTTTCTAGTAATTGTTGAGTTAACGAAGCAGATAGTTGACCGTAGTAAAATTTTTTTAATAATATTTTACCAAGATGATTTCCGCTGCCTTCATCACCTAATAAATATCCTAAGGAAGGTCTTTGGTGAAGAATGTGATGTCCGTCACTTAAACAAGAATGACTTCCGGTACCAAGAATACACACAATTCCGTTATTTCCCTGGCAGGTAGCTCGTGCAGCGCCCAATAAATCATTGTGAACAAAAATAGTTGCCTTTGGAAAACAATTTTGTAATATCAATTTTAAATTTTCTGCGGCTTGATTTTTACATCCGGCACCATAAAATTGAATTTCAGTTACATCATATTCGCTAAAATGTTGTGCAGCGAGCATAAGTGTGGAATGAATGTACGTTCGGGATTGTGTGCTTGGATTGATACCGCCGGAAGTAAAATACTGAACCGAGGGTGGTTTTTGAACATACGCCCAATTTGTTTTACTCGAACCGGAATCTATGATTAACTGCATTTTACAAAGAAATAAATATTTATTGGAAATATGGCAGAAAGCTTTGATGATACAGTGAAGATCTTATTTTTGCCGAATAATTGAAAGAATGAATCAAGTAACAGTAATAGGTGCAGGCACCATGGGTAATGGGATTGCGCATGTTTTTGCTCAAGCCGGATATCCCGTTGTCTTATGCGATGTGTCAGCCCAAGCCCTTGAAAAAGCTATGCAAACTATCGGCCGGAACATGGATAGAATGGTGGAAAAAGGCAAAATAACGCCTGAACAACGATTTGAATCGTTTTCGAGGATCCGAATAGAAAGTAGCTTAAAAGAGGCGGTAAAAGAAGCCGATTTGGTCATCGAAGCAGCCACTGAAAATGAACCGCTTAAACTTAAAATTTTCGCAGAAATCGATCAATATGCTCCCACTGAGGCTATATTAGCCACTAACACCTCAGCCATTTCAATAACTAAAATCGCATCCTCCACCAAACGGCCAGGACAAGTCATAGGTATGCACTTTATGAACCCGGTGCCCATTATGAAATTAGTAGAAATCATAAGAGGCTATACGACCTCTGACGAAGTTTGTGCCAGGATCATGGAAATTTCCAAACATATTGGCAAAATTCCGGTAGAAGTTCATGATTATCCTGGTTTTGTAGCCAATAGACTTTTGATGCCTATGATAAATGAAGCCATCTATACAGTTTTTGAAGGAGTAGGAGGAGTAGAGGAAATTGACATCCTGATGAAATTGGGAATGAATCATCCAATGGGGCCGCTTCAATTAGCTGATTTTATTGGATTGGATGTTTGTTTGGCCATCCTCCGGGTATTGCAAGACGGATATGGATTAGCAAAATATGCTCCGTGCCCACTCTTGGTCAATATGGTAAATGCCGGGAAACTAGGCATTAAGTCAGGAGAAGGATTTTATAAGTATGAAAACGGAAGCAAAGAATTAGTTGTAGCTGACGCATTTCGCAAGAAACTTTACACATAAAATAATCGGAAGAAATTAATTTTCAAAATCTAATTTCATAACATTCATCTTCATATTGATTTCACTTTTAAAATCAATTTTTCAAATGACCTGTCCTGCCTGTAGGATTGGAAAACTCTTTCCTAGTAATTCATGGTTTGAATATTCTTTTAAAATGAACCAAAAATGTTCGGTTTGTAACGAAAAATTTGAAAAAGAACCTGGATTTTATTTTGGAGCCATGTTTATCTCTTATATTATTTCTGCATTTTTTTCGCTAACCTTTGTGGCTATTCTAATTATGCTGTTTAAATTGAAATGGGACGTCGCTATCTACTACCTCATGGGCATACTTGCTCTCAGTTTTGTTTTTCAGTTCAAAATATCACGGTCAATCTGGATACATTTATTTGTAAAATACAAGGTAAAAACTTCAAACTAGTCAATTAGTGCCAATCTAATGCGCGCTTGACAAAAATCTAATGCAATTTATTTATCTTGGCAGTAAATCAGTAATATGAAACTAATTTCCTGTTTGATATTTATCCAGTTGGTGTTCAATCTATCTTCTCAAACTAATTTTAAATTGTCTAACCCAGCCTGCTTGGAAATTTTAAAGGGCAATTACCCACAAGATTCCTTTTTACCTAATCGTGTCCTAGGGGTTGATCAAAGTTTTCAACAATTATTTCAAAATGTGTCTGCAGATTCATTGTATGACCACCTTAAAAATATCGTCTCCTTTAAGAACCGAAATCTAATAAGTGATAATCCACTAAGCAAGAATTTTGGAATTGGGGCTTGCAGAAATTGGATTGAATCCCGAATGAGAGGCTGGTCATTTCCTCCGTCTTTCCGATTGATACCGTGTTTGTTGGAGTTTGACCAACTAGCCTGCAATGTTTTGACACATAGGGAGCTGTTTGCAATTCTGCCTGGCATTGGTCCCAGGAGAAACGAATTGGTGATCGTAGAAGCCCATTTGGACAGTCGCTGTGAGATACTTTGTGATACAACTTGCCTGGCAGAAGGGGCAGATGATAATGGAAGTGGATCTGCCCTGGTCGCAGAGCTGAGTCGCGTGATGAATCCATTATCTTTCGATAGAACGATTGTTTTCTTTTTCACGACAGGTGAAGAGCAGGGGTTAATAGGGGCCAGAGCTTTTGCTAAATTGTGCAAGGCCAATGGAATTCTCATAAAAGCAGTATTTAATAATGATATCGTAGGTGGTGTAGAATGCGGCAATACATCCTCGCCTCCAAGTTGTCCAGGACCTGGAATGGTCGACAGTTTGCGATTGAGAATTTTTTCCGCAGGATCTACCAACAGTATGGCTAAGGGATTAGCTCGGTTAAGTCGCATCGTTAGTCAGCGATGGTTAGTTCCAAACATTGATTTAGTTCCCACGTTGGATCTGATGACAGGGGAAGATAGAGTAGGGCGAGGAGGCGATCATATTCCATTCCGAGAAGAATCCTATACGGCTATTCGGTTTACAAGTTCATTCGAGCACGGAGATGGGAATCCAACCCAACCAAATTATCATGATCGCCAACATTCTACCAGGGACATTATCGGTAAAGACATAGATCAAGATGGCATTTTAGATAGTTTTTATGTGAATTTTAATTATCTCGCAAAAAACACGCTGATCAATGGTGCCAATATAATTAACGCAGCTTCTGGTCCCGATCTCCAACACAGCGTAAAATTTGAAGTTGAAAATGGAGAAGTAAAATGGGAAATTACAGGCCCTGCCAACTATCATAATTTTTTAATTGGTGTGCGATTGTTGACCAATACAAATTTTGATACATTGATTGATACAGATCAACTTAAAGGAAGTTTTCGAATGCCGCGATTGGGCATATTCTATGGATCATTAGCCGCCAGTGACACTAATAATTTGATAAGCATGTTTAGCCCTGAAGTTCAATTCAGAATTACCAGTGCCAACGATAATCCAATCAAAGAAAAAGTGGAACTTTTACAAAACTATCCTAATCCATTTGATGAAGCGACCGTTATACCAATTTATGTTCATGAGCTTTTTGGTCATGGCGCCAATTGGATTGAAATTCATTCCGCAGATGGACATTTAATTAAAAAAATCACATTAGATCTTCAATTAGGTTTAAATGAAATTCAATATGAATATGCTTGGCATAATTATTTACCTGGAAATTATTATTATTCACTATGGTTAAAAGGAAAAAAAATTAGTACGCGTGTAATGACGTTTACCAATTGAAATAACATCGGATAATGTAATTTTTTTCTTCAAACGTGATTGCTTGAAGTATGTATATTACCTCAAAAAATATTAATCTACAAGCTGTATTTTCTGCTGATAATGTGTTCCGCCCTGGATCCAACAAATAAAATAAATACCTTCTGATAAAAAAGGTCTAAGATTCAGTTGGTTTATCGATTTTTCTCCAACCTTGTGCAACATTTTTCCATGACTATTGTACAGCATTACCTTTTCAGCCCCTTCCAGTTTACTTTTCAAATGTCCCTGCGTTGGATTAGGGTACCAGAAGTCATTTGAAATTATTAGATCTTTGGTGCCTGTCTGACAAGACTCATCTAGTAGGGTTAGTATATATTCTCCTGGAAATTGTGGTCCCGGATATTCGATTTCAAAATTTCCAAATGGAGTTCCAATGGTTAATTTGATGATAGGTTTAAAGTCCCCTGGTGTATTATTTGCGGTGGGGGTGCCATGTAAAATTACGCAACCAATGGTGTTTTTTGGATATACACAATCAGGAGGGTTGCACGAATACATGATTCCTTCCGGCAGATTTTTAATAGCGCCGACAGTGTCTATTTTAGCAAAACTTAAAGGAATAGGCGTTGGTAAAAGTGGGAGCAAAATAGAATCCGGGATGACTACCGTGAAAACAAATTCATAAGGATGATTTATACAGGCTTTTTTATTAATGCCGCCCTTGGGATTTGCATCTGTGATAGGCTTTGGGTATACGCCCGCTGTTGAATCCCGATAACTACTATCTGGCAAACAAGCTTGACTAAATCCATAGATTGAGAAGCACAAGAATATGAGGCTATAAATTATTTTTTTCATTTCCTGAAATGTGTTTATCTTTTGCAAGTTAATACATTTTCTATGATTTTTAAAAAGCACTCCATAATATTCGCGATTTCGATTCTTAATTTGTTCATATTCAGCATAATACTTCAAGGACAAGGCGTTGTTAAAATTAAAGTGACTGACAACGATTCTAAAGAGAGCTTACCCGGTGTTATTATTAAGGTAGATTCTACGTATTACGTAGCTGACTCATTAGGTGAAGCCACAATACAACTTTCTACCCAACTTTCCACATTAACGTTGAACATGGTAGGCTATGAAGAAAAAGTAATGAAAATAGACGGTTTAAAGAATGGAGGAAAAATTATATTTATCCAGCTGATCCCCTCAAATTACTTATTAAATACAGCTATAGTGAGCGCGTCTCGATTTGAGCAGCCCATAAGTGAATCCCCAATTTCTATTGAGGTGTTAAAGCCTTTGGACGTGCTAAGAATTAATGCTACTTCGGTTTCGGACATTGTTGATAAAGTATCCGGGGTTCAAATTTTAGACGGGCAGGCTAACATTCGAGGTGGCTCTGGTTACAGTTATGGCGCGGGAAGCAGAGTATTGCTCGTAATGGATGATCTGCCTATCCTCCAGCCAGATGCCGGTTTTCCGTATTGGGACGATTTACCCCTTGAAAATATTGACCAGGTGGAGGTATTAAAAGGAGCCTCCTCAGCGCTATATGGTTCTTCAGCCATGAATGGAGTCATTCATTTTCGTTCAGCTAAGCCTACCCTGGAAGGGAAAACAGATATTTCATTCGTGACAAAATTGACCTTAAAACCAGCGCTGCATAATGAATGGTGGGAAAAAGGTGACCATAAAAATGTGATCCCCTCCGAAATAAATATTAATGTTTCACACAGAAAAAAAATCAATGCTATCGACTATTCATTGGGAACTAATTACGCTCGAAAAATTGGCTACAACCTAGGCCATAATAGCGATAATGTCCGAATGAATGCTTTTATTAGAAAACGAATTCACGATCGATTGAATTTTTCTGTGCAGGCGAATTTAAATTCGGGAAGCAGTTCCAGTTTTTTTTATTGGAATGCATTTGCTTCGTTTGCTGCAGACAGCGCTTCCGTAAGCAGTTCAAAGAAGTTGCGGTTTACCATAGATCCAAGCGTAACCTATTTTTCAAAAACAGGGTACCGACATAAACTATTGACGAGATGGTATCATGTCAACAATGAAAATGATAATGATCAATCTAATCAAAGTGAAAATTTTTATGCTGAATATCAATTGCAAAAAGAACATATTCCACTTGGATTAACCTGGACAATTGGAGCAGTCTTATTTCAAAATTATGTTCAAGCTAAATTGTATAGTGACACGACATTTACCAGCCAAAACCGATCCTTATATGCGCAGGTAGAAAAGAAATTTTGGAAAAAATTAATCCTGAGTGCAGGATTTCGGTATGAATATTTTGAAATACAAGGCCCTTCTACGTTAGATGGCAAACCTGTCGACGCTAAAAGTAAAGAAGACAAACCCGTGTTTCGATTTGGATTAAACTATCAAATAAACAAAGGGCTGTTTCTACGATCGTCCTGGGGTCAGGGTTTCCGTTTTCCCACGTTGGCAGAAAAATATATTTCTACTAAAGCGGGAGGCCTAACTATTACATCGAACCCTAATCTGCGATCCGAATACGGTCAAAGTGCTGAAATCGGTTTAAAACAGGGATTTCTATTAAATAACTGGAGCGGTGTTTTTGATGCGTCTGCTTTTTGGTCTCAATACAGAGACATGATGGAATTTACATTAATTTTCAGAGATTTTAAATTTTTATTTCAATCTCAAAATATTGGAGATACCGAAATTAAAGGGATTGAGTTAATTCATCAAAGTAAATTGAATTTTGACAATTTTGATCTTCAGTTTGGAGCAGGATTTACACTCATTGACCCTAAATTTCTTGAATGGGATATCACCGGGAAAGATTTAGCCATAAATAATAGGGAAAAAGGGACACGGGGCCAACAAAATGCAGCTGGATCTACAGCGATTGAAAATGTGCTAAAATATCGATCCAAACATATTGCCAAATTAGATGTACAATTTGATTATAAAAAATTTTATCTCGGTGGTAATTTTGAGTATGCCTCACAAGTTCAGGCTATTGATTGGTTATTCGAAGTAGACATTTTTATAAAAGGAATAAAAGAATTCCGACATGTCTATAATCATGGGTATAGACTTTATGATTTTCGTGTGGGATACCAGCAAACAAAATGGGACTTACAACTTATTTTACAAAATGCATTCAACGAAGTATATACGAAGCGACCTGGTCTGATGGAAGCACCCCGATCTCTAAATTGTAGATTTACGTATCACTTATAAAATTAAACTGAATAGCTTTAGTGTTTTATTGCCTTCGTAATTTCTCGTTTACCTTTAGGTCCGGGTAAATTCACCACCTCAAAACCTATTTCGCGCAATCTTCTTTTGAAAGAACCTTGAGCACAAAATGTCAACAGTATTCCGGAGGTATTCATCATATGAAATAACTTTTCCAAACTCGTCATTTCCCAGGCTTCAATGTGGGAGGAAGGTCCAAAAGCATCAAAGTAAACCAGATCGAATGTTTTTTCCGTAGAGAAGTTGAACCAATCACACGTTATTTTTTCTAAAAGAAAGAATTCAGTGACGTTTTTCATTGAATTCCATGGTTGTAAGTGGATTTGAGAAAAAAGCGACTTCCCATCGGGAATTTCTTTTATAACAGGATAATTCAATTGATTCCATATCTCACTAGGCAAGGGAAACGCTTCCAGCGATGTGTATTCAATAGAAAGTTTATTCTGAAGACTTACACCCAAACTAAGCCAGGTATTTAGTCCGGTGCCGAAACCAAGCTCAAATATCCTGATGGGCTTAGAATTATTTAGTAAGGGTACTAAACCGTATTCAATATAGATTTTTTCACTTTCAGCTAGTGCTCCGTGTAGTGAATGGTAATAGGCTTGGAATTTGTGGGAGTATATCGTGTGCGAACCGTCAGCGGTGGTGATAAGATCATATGCGTCCATAAAACTAAAAAACCAACTCTCATTACAAGAGTTGGTTGATATGCTCTAATAATTAATATCTTTAAAAAATAAAATTCATCCACTTAGCCGCGATTCCTGCAATCAGGGTAAGGCTATCAGTTACAGAAAAGTCATAAGGACAACCATAACCTCTATTACAAGAACTCATAGTTAAAACCGCTAATATTGTCATCCCGAGTGCTTGTGTGAATTTTAGTGATCTTTTCATTTATCTAAATTTAACCGCAAAACTACTATTTTAACGAAATTCCACTTAGCATATTGTCTAAATTATTTCTATTTTGGCTCATATTAACAATTAATTAAACATGTCCGATATCCATTTGATTGCAATAGGAGGAAGTGTGATGCATAACCTGGCGTTGGCGTTGAAAAAGTTAGGGCATAGAGTTACGGGATCTGACGATCAAATCTTTGAACCGGCCAGATTCAGGTTATTCAACCAAGGTCTGTTACCTGCTGAGGAGGGCTGGTTCCCTGAACGGATAAACAAAAATGTTGATTTTGTTATTTTAGGTATGCATGCAAAAGCGGATAATCCCGAGTTATTGCGCGCCCTGGAATTACAAATCCCGGTCTATTCGTTTCCACAATTCATAGCAGAACAATATAGGGACAAAAAGAAAGTAGTGATTGCTGGAAGTCACGGCAAAACGACTACTACGGCTATGCTGATGCACGTATTAAAAGAGTTAGGTCAGCAATTTGATTATTTAGTGGGTGCGCAATTGGAAGGTTTTGATGAGATGGTATCCATTTCTGATGCGCCACTGGCTATAATTGAAGGGGATGAATACCTGAGTTCGTCTATAGACCTCCGGCCTAAGTTTATGCACTACAACCCGGATATCTGTGTCATTACGGGCTTAGCGTGGGATCATTACAATGTTTTCCCGGATTATGATCGCTACGTAAAAGCATTTTCAGACTTAATGACGAGTATGGACACGGATTCGTCGCTCATTTATTATGCAGATGATTTGGACTTAAAAGAAACTGTAATGGAATTTGGGGATCATTTACAAAAAATAAAATATAAAGAAGCAGATCATGTCATTGAAAACAATGACACTTATTTAGTCTATCAACAGCATAAAACGCCCTTGCTGATTTTCGGCAATCACAATTTACAAAATATACAAGCGGTAGTAGAGGTATGTAAATTATTGGATTTCCCAATCGAGAAATGTTATGCGGCATTAAGTACGTTCAAAGGAGCCGCGAAAAGATTAGAGCTATTAGAATCTCACCATGGAAAATTTGTCTACCTAGATTTTGCGCATGCCCCATCCAAAGTACGCGCTACTGTGCAAGCCGTTCGTCAGAAATTTAAAGATAAAAAAATATTGGTCGTGCAAGAACTTCATACGTATAGTAGTTTGAATAAAGAATTTTTGCCAAAATACGAGGGTACCCTGGATGGATCAGATGTTGCAATAATTTATTTTGACAAAATGGCTCTAGAAATTAAGCGATTACCCCAGCTGGTTCCGGAGGATATTATCCAGGCGTTTAATAATAAAAACATTCAGGTTGTCAACAACCGGGAAGAACTTAAGAGAACCATTCTAGGTTACCAGAATGATGTTGAAGTTTTTCTATTTTTAGGTTCGGGAAACTTTGGAGGATTAGATTTAAAAGAGCTGACCAATGCATTGCTGCATTCTTCTTGACTTCGTGAATAGAGGAGGTACTTTGAAGAGTGAATTCCAAATGGGCTTTATATTGCACGTATATATTTGAATAATGCCTTAATTAAGACCGAAAAAATAGTGAAAATCGACTAAATTAACATATCTACTGAAGAGAGATTCGTCTCTCTTCAGTTTTTTATTTTTACTGTATGAAAAACGTTATACTCATTCTATTTGTATTTTTTGCTATCGGCAATTCATATTCCCAAAAATATGATTTTAACTGGATTTTTGGATATGATTTTTCTAATAATCCAAAAGATACCGTTGAAGGCATTAACTTTTTAGAATTCAATACTACATCCGGCAATCCAATAGTGACTTATAATCCATATATTAAAAGTGATTTTCATAATTACGGGTGCCTTATTTCAGATATTAATGGACGTTTTTTATTTTCATTTGATGGTTATAATGTTGAGGATTATAAATACAATTACATTCCGAATTCAAGACAGGTCTGCCCAGATGGTGATTGTGAATATTTAATGCAGGGATCGACTATAATTCCAAAGCCTGGAAAAGATAGTGCCTATTATTTGTTTAATGAACAGGATGACATTGTTTCCCTTGATTCGACTGTATTAATATTTGCGAATTTATTTAATTATAACGAGTTACTTGAACTTCCAAATAAACAAGGTATAAGGCTCAAAATTATAAGAAAAATACTTTTAAACGATACTTTGGATGTGGGAAAAGTAGCCTATTGCAAACATGCAAATGGGAGGGATTGGTGGATATTAGTACCGGGTAGATTCAATAATAAATTTTATACATTTTTAATAGATAACAATAAAATAAATTTTGTTAAGACGCAAGAAGTCGGAAAGGAGAGAAATTTCGGAAGCGGGTTTTCCTGTTTTTCGCCAAATGGCGAATATTATGTAATTGCAACGAAAGATGATCGTGATGAATGGAGT
>JALYPU010000105.1 GCA_030856215.1 Bacteroidota bacterium | reverse complement strand
AATCTATGTCATCATTTCTCCAGATAAATTTATTCCGGGTGATATTGTAAGCATGTACATCGATTCTTCCTCCACCTCCTCCAAATCCCCATTGCCTGTTTTGGAAAAACAAAGCAGTGTCACCATTGGGTAATAAGTAACCCATCCAGGATTCTACGCTCGGATTAAATGGTCCGTTCTTGTATAAGGAAAAAAGTTTCTTTTTCGTAAACGACTTGGTATCAAACTGCCAGATATGCAAACTATCTGGGCCAGGAATTTCATACGCCGTATTAAAAAAGATTTGATCGCCAAAATATCCCATTCGGATGTCGCCATAGTCTATTCTTTCGCTCCAAATAGTCTGCCCATTGTCTAAATTGATACAAAAGTTTGTCCCATCACTAAAAAAGAATATTCTATTTTCGATGACATAATATCCCAATGTAGCCTTAGCATATTTTACAAAAAAATCATTATTCATCCATAATTTTTCTCCGGTTAGCTTATTTCTAGCCACTAATTTTGCAGGTCCGTAATTATCGGATTCTGTTAAAGTAATGATTGAATTCTTATAAAAAATAGGTTCGTCAATGTAAGATTCTGCTGTGTCCTCTTCAACTATTGGGACTTGCCAAATAATTTGAAGATTTGTTTTGATGGTATCCTGAGCACATGTTTTTATAATGTCCATTTTGACAGGATCCTTATCACAAGAAAATATTAAACAAAGAATTAAAGTAAACAGATTCATTTTATCTAAAATTATTTTCATATGAATTATTTTATATATTTATTTTTTGCTATGTAAATAGAATAGTTTTGTTTATCTTAAATTTGTATAAAAGAAATCATTGGTTTTACCATTGTACAGATAATTTAACTTCCTTTTTGTATTTAGGTCATTCCTCATTTGATTATGAGAAGAGTTTTCCATTCTTCTCAAGGGATCTGAAGTTGGATTATGATTTGCACCTGGCATTGCTGAGGCAGATTCTGCTAATACTATGCCATCGGATTCCTTATAAGATTTGGTGATGTAAGTTTCTTTTGTAGGCCAACACTTTTTTCCAGGTTCAGGCCTAGGATCACATTCAGAAGGATCATTGATCTCATATTTTTCTTCATTAGTATATTGATCCACACATTGGCAAAAATGTTTGGTTGTTTTAGTAATAACAATAGCACCAATAATTTCCTGCCATTTATCATCTGATGTATTTAACCAACGTAAGCCTGTTTTGTATTTTTCAAGTTCGTCTAAATTGTCATCTAATTTTTTGGTCCCTATCGCGCATTCAATTGGTCTAAAGATCCAATCAACAGGAGAACATGGTAAATCATAATCGCCTTTAAGGATTATCGTATAAATTTCCCTCAAAGCAATTTCTGCTTTGTACTTATCCTTGAAGTTATTTATTTTCATGGTTAATTCATCGTCATCGTTGGCTTCAAAATAATCTTCGTCATTGGAGTTTTTGAGCACTTGCCAATTTAACGTTCGCCATGGTAAATCCTTATGGGGTTCTACACCATAAAATGCCACTTTAGCGATATTTCCAGCTTCAGCGATAATACAACTCTCATAATCATACAACTTTGAGCCTCCGTCTGCGGGTACATGATAATCTTTAGTGATGGGTTTTGTTAGATCTAAGAATTTAGATACCTCTTTTACAAAAGTTTCGCAGTTTTTAGTAATGTTTTCAGGTAACAGCGGGTTGTCTTTGTCTTCAACAAACAAACCAACTATTTGTCCAATAAAACTATTACTAAACTCCTCAGCAGGTCCCGCAGCAAGGTCACTGCAGCCTTGTTTCAGCCAGTCTTTTAATATTTCAACATTATTGAGGATCATTGCTCCTTTGTGTCCCGCACCAAAACTCACCACACCTCCATAGGCTGGTCCATGAAAATTGGGGTCAAAGCAAAAGTCTTTATATAAAAGTGCCTGTTCGACTAACCCTCCCTGGCTATGAGCGATTATAAAATTATTTTTAGGATCTATCCCAATACTTCTTTGATGATCAGCCCATTGTTCCATTTCAATTCTGACATCTTCAGCCGCCGCTTCCAATCCGGCTCCTTCACCATATTCTGGCCTCATCGAAATAATTTTTCTGGCCGCAAACGCAGGAACTCCATGCTGTGAAGCATCAGCTGCTTTTGCCCAGGATGTTTCATCACCATCCAAACCGTGCAACCAAAAAACCGCGCGATCTTGATCTCCTGTGGGTGCTCCAAATCCCCCAGTTTGATTCGGAGAGTTTGGTATAAATGGGATAGCTGTTCCAAAAGGGGCTATTGAAATAGTAGTTTGGCCACTTATTCCCGTGCCCTGGCCAGTTCTCGGAATACCACCCGGTGTTACTTGCGCTATCATAAAGGTGCTTATACAATTAAAGGTAATAAAAAGTATCTTTTTCATAATGTGGTGTTTTAAAATTAATTTAAGGTTTAATGATTGATTGATGTACGATTCCGGATTCGTCCTCATATTTTATTATATAATATCCTCCAGGATATTCATGTAGACTTAGCGCAATTTGTACCTGATCTTTATGAAGTTTTTGGCTAATAATTAATTGACCTGCGGCATTAAATACATCTATTTTTGAATGGGCTCCTCTCAAGGTTGGCAATTGGACATCAATTAAATTTGAATTCCAGTCACTTCTAATTAATAAATTTCTATGCAATTTTTCCAGGCTTTTGTAATTGGATATCACGTGAGATTCTGTAGGATTTAGGCTGCTATTCTTCTCAGTTTTAGCGTGGAGATCTTGAGATACTCTTTCATCAAGTACTATTTCATTATCTTCTACTATATAATAATTGTCGTATTCAATGATGTCCTGAATTTCCATGACAATTCCTGAACTTAGTATCCTGTAGGATTTGGTTATTTCAGATTTCTTGAGTGCTTTACCATTTTCTAACAACCGAAGAGAAGTAATTTGAACCATTTTTAAATAGTCGTTTTCAAATCGCCTGTATTCCAGTGTTTGTGCATGATGATTTATAATTATATCCATGTCTGCATTCTGAACGATATAGTTTCCGTCTTCATCCGTAAATGTTGCATACCCATTGTCTTGAATTAATGCAAGGTCCGATGCTGTCAGGGCGTGGATCTTTTCTACATAGGGGAATTTAGTAACTTGCTCAGAGGAAAACACAAGGTTCAAATAGTCATCGTCTTCATTTAAATCGGGTGTCACAGCTTTTCCGTCAACAGTGTACATGATTTGTTCCTGGGCATTGGATACAAATCGATCCATGCCGTCATTCAAGCTGATACCGCTAGGCGAGGCTTCAAAGGTTTTTTCATACTGCATCTCATTTAAGTTGTTAAAAGTAATTTTAACCCGATTGGATTCAGTGTATGGAACGGCTTCCACAAGATCAAATGTGGACAATTCTTCTGGATTCAGATGGTCGGGTATTGCATAAACCGTCTTTCTGATTTCAAAGTATTGTACCTCTTTTTTCACCGGTTGTGAAGAGGTCTGTGCATGCAATATGACAGGTGTCAACATAAGTAAATGATAGAATAATGTGTCTCTTCCAAATGGAAGGAAATTTTTTAAATTTTTCATAGATGTTATAAAAATTGGTGAAATAAAATTGTTATTGGGATAAAGGTAAATCCATGGGTATTTATAAACCTAACAAATTTGTGGATGATTTGAAAAAATCATATAATAATTGTTTTAATATGAAGAATCCTTAAAATTCATTCATTATTTTATCGGAATCTTAAAAACTTTATTAGATTTGTCATAATAATATACACACTATGACTGGATTTGAATTTCAGCACCAGATTTTTAATGCTATTGAGAAACTACATGGCAGGTGGAACTGGAAAGAACATGCCGCTACAGTTTTACATATCTCTCTTGGGGCTCTGTATAAAAAATTAAGGGGAGATAGCCATTTACATCTGGATGAATTAATTTTATTAAAAGAACACTATAAGCTTTCATTGGATTCGTTTCTTCAATCTGATGTTCAAACCATTATTTTTAGTAAGCCTAATAATTTAGTTAGTCCAATTACTCATGTAGATTATTTGAATCGCATTAAGGATGAGCTAACTAAGATCGCTAATTTGGATCAGGTTACTATTTATATAATCACCAATGAAATTCCATTTTATTTACTCATGCAGGATCCGGTGCTAGCTTTCTTCAAGCTCCTTATTTTAATGGGAACTGATTTGGAAACAAGTCAAAGTAACCCGTTTGAATATAACCTGCAAGAACTTTTGAAGGATACTCAAGCAAAATTGAAACTAAAAGAAAGTGCTGATTTGTACTTACAAATTCCCTCTACTGAAATATGGAGCCAAACCATACTCGATCACATGCTGTATCAGATTCGTTATTATATTGAAAGTAAACAGTTAAAAGATGAACAGCTAATTAGTGCTTTATTTAAAGCCTTAAAAAATTTAGTGAAACGTATTGACATGCTTTTAGAAGATGGGAATAAAAATCTTGCTATGCATCCGTCGTCCAACATCAATTTTAATTTATATGTACACGAATTTTATCAATTAAATCCATGCATGATTGTACAATCAAATAAAGGTGAAATGGATTGTCAATATCATGATTTTGCTAATGATTTAATGACAAGCAATCAGTATTTTAATAAACATGTTTTGTATACCATAAAAAAATTAATAAAGCGCAGCCAAAAGTTGTCAGGCGAATCTGAAAAGCATAGAGTAGAATTTATAAATCGATTATTCGAAAAAATTAATAACACTGAAAGAGAGATTGAATAAACTTAAGAAACTTCTATGTAAGGTTATTTAGACTAAATATTTATTATATTGCTATTAATATACAAATTTTATTCCAGTGGATAAATAACTATAAAGCGAAGTAACATTTTGAAGGCCATTAGGAAACGAATTTGAAAAAGATGTATCGTCTATTGTGCCACGATAATCTTGATAGACCGTCCCAAAGTATAAAAAACAAGCAGCATTTTTAAAAAAGGCATATTCCATTCCAAATTCAGATCTCAATGGAAAAACAGTCATTTGTGTAATCGTAATATAGCTGTTGTAACTTGTTAAAAAGGTGGTACTGTATACATAGCCTAATCCTACACCCAGCAGGGCGTTAAATCGCCAACTACTATTTTTATACGTTTGAGCGTTTATATTCAAACCTAAGTATAAAATATTTTCAAAAAGTGATTGCCGTTTTTCAGTGTCGGTATCAACGTTTAGAATGTCTGCCAATTTTACCGTATTAAATCTACGCGTAGTTCTCGTAAATCCAATGAAAGGAGCAATACCCCTTTTGTGAATTCCCGATTCAATATGAAGGCTGTAGTGTCCTCGAACAGCTGACCCGATTTGATTATCGGTTCCAAAAGTAATTTCTTGTTTTCCAATACCCAATCCCGGTCCGATTCTTATAAAAATCGGTATACTATCTCTTGTCGAAAAAGCATAAAGATTTGAAAATTGGAAAATAGCAATGCAAATAGAAATGAGAAAGGTTTTCATAGTGTGTGTTTTTAAAAAGTAGTTTCAAATTTGCACAACTTATTTGAAAATTCCAAATTTTTTATAAAATATTTTACAGCCCTTTTTCATCTATCTTTGTTTCAAAGTATAGAATGAATTATTTGAATCTGGAAGCTGTAAGCAAGTCCTATGGAGAGAAGGTACTTTTTGATAGTATCAACCTGCTTATTAACCAGGGCGATAAAATAGCCATCATTGCGAGGAATGGCAGCGGAAAATCAAGTTTACTTAGGATAATTGCCGGTATAGATTCTATAGAGGGAGAAAATGCTTCCTTATGGATTCATAAAGAATTGCGTATTGCTTATTTATCCCAGGACCCCGATTTTTTGGATTCACTGAGTTTATTGGAAGCTATTCTAACGGGGCATGATGAATGGATTAAACCGCTACAAGCATTACACCTTGCACACCGAATGCATAATGATGAAGAGATTCAGCACGCACTACAATTGATAGAAGAGGCTAAAGCTTGGGAAATTGAAGCATATGTCAATGAATTGATTGGAAAATTTAAACTGCCGGATTATGATTTTCCGGTGAAGAATTTATCAGGGGGACAAAAAAAGCGATTAGCCTTGGTAAAAGTCTTATGTGGCAAACCCGATTTTTTAATTTTGGATGAACCTACCAACCATTTAGATATTGAAATGATTGAATGGTTGGAAAAATATTTAGAGCAACCATCTGTGACCTTATTAATGGTAACCCATGATCGGTATTTTCTGAACCGGGTTTGTAATCAAATTATCGAATTAGACCGCGGTGCGTTTGTCAAATTTCAAGGTGATTATGAAGACTATCTCGAGAAAAAAACACTTCGATCCCAAAACGAAGAAATCACCAAGGACAAAGCACAAAAGTTGTTAAAAAAAGAACTCGAATGGGTGCGTCGAATGCCAAAAGCCAGGACGACAAAGGCAAAATCACGCGTTGATCAATTTCATGAATTAAAAGATTCCTTGTCAGGTCCAGAAGAAATTGGCGAAGTAGAATTTGAAATTGATTATACAAGGTTGGGCACAAAAGTATTGGAATTACATCATGTCAGTAAGACGTTGGGAACTAAACTAATTCTAAAGGATTTTTCGTACAAATTTAATCAAGGAGATCGTATTGGTATTATTGGTCCCAACGGTTCTGGAAAATCGAGTTTATTAAAATTATTTACAGGTCAGCTACATGCGGATACAGGTAAGATTATTTTAGGTGAAACCGTGCGCTTCGGTTATTACGAACAAGATGGCCTCGTCATGAGAGAGGATAAAACAGTCATTGATGTCATTCGGGAAATAGCCGATTACATACCTTTAAAAAAAGGGCATAAGCTTTCTGCCGAGAACCTATTGGAACGATTTCTTTTCCCACGACCGCAACAACAGGTTTATGTGTCACAATTAAGTGGTGGCGAAAAAAGGAGATTATATTTATTAACTATATTAATATGTAATCCAAACTTTTTAATTTTGGATGAACCAACCAATGATCTTGATCTAATTACCCTCAATGTTTTGGAAGAATTTTTGTTGCTGTTTCCAGGAGTGCTGGTTATTGTATCTCACGACAGGTACTTTATGGATAAATTAGTACAACATTTATTTGTTTTAGAAGACAATGGTGGCATCATAGACTTTCCTGGAAATTATTCTGAATTTAGGGAAAAACAAAAACTAGCGCCACGACAACAAAAAAATGAAACAACTATATCGGATAAACCGGCGGCTCTAGTACAACAAGATCTTAAAAAATTGAGTTATAAGGACAAAAGAGAAATGGATCTGCTAGAAAAAGAAATAAACAAGTTAACAAAGGAACGAAATCAGCTATTGGAAAGCTTCAATGGGAACAATTTACTTAACGCAGATATTACTATACTGAATAAAAAATTATCAGCCATACAATTGATCTTGGATCAAAAGGAAGGTCGATGGATGGAATTAGCGGACAATCAATAATCGGAATACGTAAATGCAAAGAGTCTTATTTATTTTTCTGACGTCCATCTTTTTAATTCCGTTGCAAGGTTCACCTAAAGGCATACAATTAATTTCATACAATGAAATTAGAACAATTGCAGCATCAAGTCAGTTATTAAATGTAATCAATCATAATCCCGGATATCCATCCATGCCGCCAGGTAGAACTAAATTGCCTGCGTATAACATATATAAAATTACTGCTTGGGTCAATCAGGGAATGAAAAATAATTAAATATGAAATTCAAAGTATGGATTGTTGCGGTTTTAGGAATTACTTCATGTTATTATGATAATGAGGAATCTTTATATCCACCAAATCCTTCTGTCAAAATTGAAAACGTATCTTATTCAAAAGATGTAGTTCCAATTTTGCAGGCAAATTGTTATGTTTGCCACGCGTCCTCGGTGCGATTAGGAACCATTGACGTGGAAGGTTATGATGACGTAAAAATACTTGCAGACAATGGAAGACTTTTAGGAGCAATTTCGCACAGCCCCAACTTTAAACCCATGCCTCAGGGGAATGCCAAATTACCGTCTATACTTATTAAAAAAATTGAAATCTGGATTCTTGAAGGAACAAAAAATAATTAGAAGATGAAACGTTTATTTTTTTTAGTGCTGATTATTTGCCTTGTCGCGTTGGCATATGTAATAAAAGTGTATAACAAACCTTTTGAAGATCTAAGTAAAGCAGAGATGAAATACAAGTTGTCTTCCACCGAACTATTCACAGAATTTCAAGATAAGGAAGAGGCTGCAACAAAAATGTATATTAACCAACCTGTAGAACTGGAAGGGATTGTAGAATCGATACAAAAAAATGAACAAGGAATTATTAGTCTTTCATTACAAAGCGGCTCACTAATGGGAAATGTCATCTGCGAGTTAGACCCGAAAGTCCCAGTCGAAGAATCAAATTATCAACAAGGAAAACTTATTAAAGTGAGAGGTATTTGTACAGGAAAACTCTTGGATGTTATTATCAGTCAATGCGTCATTATTGCTAACAGGTAAATATAAATATATATGAAAAAATTATCGTTTTTATTATTAATGTTGATACCAGCTGTGCAGTGGGCACAGGCAAAGTATTTTACAAAAGATGCGGTGGTATCATTTTTTTCTGATAGCCCAATGGAAAAGATTGAAGCTACCAATACAAAAGGAACCTGTGTACTGGATGGTTCAACTGGTAATCTAGAATTTGCAGTATTAGTGACAGGTTTCCAATTTGAAAAAGCGTTGATGCAAGAACACTTTAAAGAGAATTACATGGAAGTTGGAACGTATCCTAAGGCGACTTTTAAAGGAAAAATTACCAATTTCCAGGATGTAAATCTAAAAGCAGATGGAACCTATCAAGCGAATGTGCAAGGAAATCTAACCATACACGGTGTTACCAAACCCGTCAATGTTAAAGGGCAAATCAAAGTGAGCAGCGGTCAAATAATAGCAAGTACAACTTTTGATGTTGCTTGCGCAGATTATAACATAAAAATTCCGGCCGTCGTAAAAGACAATATAGCTAAAGTCGTAAAAGTAAAAATTGAATCAAAGTTGCAAGCCTTAAATCAATGAAAGTCATATTAATCAGGAAGTTCATCATTTTAATTATGCATTGGGCTGTCATTAATGTAGTGGGACTGGCAGCCCAGGATGATTTATTGTCATTATTAGGGGATGAGGAAGAAACTACTCAATATGCAGAAGCGAGTTTCAAAGCTAACCGTATAATTAATTTACATAGTATTGAGAATACCAAGTTTGGTGTTATAGATGTTAAAATTTCACATCGTTTTGGTAGATTGAACGGAGGATTTTATGAATTTTTTGGTTTGGATCAAGCCAATATGCGTTTTGGATTTGACTATGGTTTGATGGACCGTCTACAAATAGGCGTTGGAAGATCCAATTTTGAAAAAACCTACGATGGGTATATAAAATATAAACTGCTCCGCCAGAGTAAAGGAAAAAAGAATATGCCGATATCGCTTTCAGTACTTAGTGGAATGGCCATCAAAACAACTAAATGGGCTGATACTAGCAGAACAAATTATTTTTCATCAAGATTGTATTACAACTTCCAAGTATTAATAGCAAGAAAGTTTAGCGAAAATTTTACATTTCAGTTGACTCCTGGATTGCTTCACAGAAATTTAGTGGCAACAGTTGCTGAAGAAAATGATGTTTATTCCATAGGTTTAGGACTGCGTCAAAAATTAACCAAACGACTTTCTTTAAATGCCGAATATATTTATGTATTACCCAATCAACTTGCACCAGAATCAAAAAATTCACTATCTGTTGGAATTGATATCGAAACCGGAGGCCATGTTTTTCAACTTCATTTTACGAACAGCGTTTCTATGATTGAAAAAGGTGTTATTGCGGAGACGTATGGGGAATGGGGGAAGGGAGATATTCACTTTGGATTTAATCTAAGCAGAGTTTTTACATTAGCTCGTAAAAAAGAAATATAATAAAGCTTTAGCTCTAAAATTTTTATACATTAGGCAATAGAAATTCGGGGTGAAAATTATTAACAGCTCATTATGAAAAGCCAAGCTAAAAGACACTAAATTGCATGCAGGGTAAACTTAACCCGTTTATTTTTCGTTTGTAATTTTCAATATGTCTTCCTACAAAATCAGGTTGTTGGTTATTCTGGGTGCCCTAGCTATTATTGGCATTCTCGTCATGCAGGCGTTTTTTCTCGTCAAAAATTATAATAAAGAAGAGGCAGAATTTCATCAAGCCGTTAGTATCGCCTTACGGAATACAGCCACTAAGATAGCCCTATACAATAAGGTAAAGCTCCCCGAGCGTGGATTAATTCGAAAGGAGGCATCCAATTTTTATGAGGTCAACGTCAAATCACCTATTGAACAAACCATTCTCTCCACCTACCTGGAAACAGAATTTGAAAAACAAAATCTTCATCTGACGTTTGAATATGGCATCTACGATTGTGCGACCAATGAACTCATTTTTGGGGATTGTTGCAATTATTCAGATAAAAAAGTGCCCCTTAAAACCAAAAAAACCAAGGCTAAAAAATCGGATGCTGCATATTATTTCGTAGTGCGCTTTCCAGACAGAGATTCATTCGTGAATCAACAATTGAGTTCGACCATTATTTTTTCTGCACTATTAGTTTTAGCGTGTATTATATTTATCATTACCATTTTTGGTATTTTAAGACAGAAGCGATACGCTGAAATGATGAAGGAATTCGTCAATAATATGACGCATGAATTTAAGACACCGATTTCTTCTATAAAAATTTCTGCAGATGTATTAATGGATCATC
Source organism: Bacteroidota bacterium (assembly GCA_030856215.1). GTDB lineage: Bacteria > Bacteroidota > Bacteroidia > Chitinophagales > Saprospiraceae > Vicinibacter. The sequence continues at coordinate 25,375 of JALYPU010000105.1, read as the reverse complement.
CATTGATAGAAGGCGATCATAGATTAATGCAATATGCTACTATTATAAAAGATCAAAATTTGAGATTGAACAATCAAGTGGAGAAAGTTTTACAAATTGCTAAGATGGAATCTTCCTCATTTTCTTTAAAGAAAGAGGAAATAGATATTCATGAAATGTTGATGGAGTTAACTCGTCAATATGGAATTCGATTAAAAGACTTCGGTGGTCAGATTGAAGTACATTTGGATGCCCTGAAACATAAAGTGAAGGCAGATAAATTTCATATGATGAACGTCTTCTCAAATTTATTGGATAACGCCATGAAATATTCTAAAGCGAAACCCGAACTGCATGTCATTACTTATAATTCCGGCAAAGACTGTGCAGTAGAATTTATAGATAAGGGCATTGGAATTAAAAAGGAAAACCTCCAAAAGTTGTTTCAGAAATTTTACCGGGTTTCTACAGGAGATGTACATAATGTAAAGGGTTTTGGTATTGGTTTATACTATGTAAAGCGAATATGTGATGCCCATGGATATGAAGTAACTATCCAAAGTGAATTTGAAAAAGGTACCAGAGTTCGTATCTTGCTTAAAAATATTTAATAATGAAACGTGCCAGGATTCTATACGCCGAAGATGATGAAACCCTAAGCTTCATCACCAAGGACCATTTGGAGCTTCAAGGATATGATGTTCATCACTGTATTGACGGTGCCAAAACACTAGAGCTTTATAAAAATGAAAAATTTGACCTTTGTATTCTGGATGTCATGTTGCCAGAAATGGACGGGTTTACAGTAGCTGAACAGATCCGTAAAAAAGACCAGCAAATACCCATCCTTTTTCTTACCGCAAAATCACTAAAAGAGGACCGAATTCATGGCTTGAAATTAGGTGGAGATGATTACCTGACGAAACCCTTTAGTATTGAAGAGCTCATTTTAAAAATAGAAATATTTCTGCGCCGGAGTAGGGTATTTGAAGCACCGAGTACAGAAGCAGAACTAATCGTAGGAAAATATCAATACCTTCCGATGGAATACCAACTCGTACTTGATGGAAACGCTCGGGTACTCACCCAAAGAGAAAGTGAATTATTAGGCTTCTTGCTAAAAAACAAAAATAAGGTGGTGAAACGTTCGGTCATCCTGGAAACACTTTGGGGGGAGGACGATTATTTTATGGGTCGAAGTCTCGATGTTTTTATCAGCCGCTTAAGGAAATATCTGGGAGACGATCCGGATATTAAAATCGATAATATTCACGGCATTGGCTTTAAGTTTATCTGTCCTTAATGATCCGATTTTTAGTATTATTTCCGGTCCTTTTTTTCCTTCAGCCTCCATGTAATTTAAAGGCACAGAGCACGAATCCTTTTGAGATTAGGTCTGTAGATAGCATGTTTCAATCTGATACTCTTGCGAGTTTGGAAAGAAGACTCTACCAGCCACAAATTTTAAAAAATCCTTTTGATTTGAGACCACCCACCAATGAAATCAAATTGGAATTAGGCGTCCCAAAGAGAATGTCTTTATGGAATGCCATAGGCAGTTGGACTTTTTTACCTACTACAGACAAGGAAATAAAAAATATTTTATTTTGGATGCTGCTCTTTATTACATTTTTGTTGGCAATTGCACTGAATCTAAACCGAGACATAACTACCCGTCTTGTCCGGAGTGTTTTTAATTTAAATTTTTTTAGTTTGATGAACAGGGACAACAAGGATGAAAATAAATTTATATATTCCATGCTCTACGGCCTTTATTTTATAGGTTTGAGCATATTTATTTATTTATTCATATTACATTTTAAAGGTAAGTTGCATCCGGTTACCCTAATCATTTTGTCTGCTTCCATATGTTTGGTTTATGCGATCAGGCATTTGAGTTTAAAAATATTGGGGTTTGTTTATGGTATAGAAAAGGAGACTAACAGATTGATATTCAGTGTAGTATTATTTGGATGTATTTTAGCTATTATTTTGGTACCCCTGGATTTTATTATCAGCTTTGTACGCCCTGAATTAGCCAGAACACTCTTGATTATCACCAGTGTTTTTATCGGTATTTTTTATTTATTCCGAATTGGTAGGGACTCGCTTTTGACCTTTAACACTTGGAGGAATTCTATTTTTCATTTTTTGTTATATCTTTGCACCTGCGAAATCGCACCCTTGACTCTGCTTTACGTGTTCCTTCAGAGACAAGGCGTGTTAGGATAAAGCCGCAGTAAATGCCGACAAAGACGACGACCATTGCGAAAAATGTAGAGATTAAATTGAAGAAGGTCAGTACCATTTTAGTCTCCCAACCCAAGCCTGAAAGGTCTCCATACTACGAAATAGAGACTAAATTCGGTATCCATATTGATTGGAGGCCGTTTGTTCTGGTCGAGGGATTCACAGAAAAAGAATTTAGAAAGCAGCGTATCCGCCTGGAGGAATATCCTTGCGTAGTCTTTACAAGCAAAAATGCCATTGACCAGTTTTTTAGGCTGGCAGAGGAAATGAGGTGCAAAATTTCAGAAATGACTAAATATTTCTGTACTTCAGACAACGTAGCCAACTATCTTCAGAAATTCATCATATTTAGAAAGCGCAAGGTTTTTCACGGAGCTAAGAATATTTCTGACTTAGCCAGTTATTTCAATAAACATAGGGACGTGGGTACTTTTTTAGTTCCTTGTTCTAACTTTGGCGCCCCCGAGGTCATTCAATTTTTAAAAGATTCCAAGATTAAATTTCAGGAAGCTATGATGTATCGAACGGTCAGTGCTGATTTATCTGATCTTAAGGATATAAAATATGATGTGCTGGTGTTCTTCAGCCAACTTGAAATAAAGTCCTTATTTGATAATTTTCCGGATTTTATCCAGGCTGAGACCCGAATCGCAGCTTTTGGAAACAGTACCGCTAAAGCCGTCAGTGAAGCCAAATTAAACCTTAATATAATTGCCCCTTCTCCCCAGACGCCTTCCATGACTATGGCATTGGAAGAGTATCTCAAGAAATCAAACAAATAAACCTTTCAGGCATTCTCTATAACATGAATGCTGACTTACCAGCTAAGCTGACTAATTTAAATATTGCTAGTCTTCCGGGTATAGATGCACACCGGAGAATGGCCCCACTTCCCGATCGTCTGAGCGAAAAATATAGCTCAGATGTCAGAAAAGCCGGAGTTATGATCTTGCTCTATGAGATGGATGGCAGTTGGTTTTTTCCTTTAATTCAACGTAGTTCTCATAATTCAAATGATCCACATTCAGGTCAGATAAGCTTTCCGGGAGGTCGTTTTGATGAGGAGGATGAAAATATTCGACAAACCAGCTTACGCGAAACCGAAGAAGAGATTGGCGTTCCTTCATCTGAAATCAAAATATTGACTCCATTATCAAAACTTTATATACCTGTCAGTAAGAACCTGGTCTTCCCCTTCATTGGCTTTTATTCTTCGATTCCTGAGTTTAGAAAAATGGATAGTGAAGTGGAGATGATTTGGCCCTGTAATCTGGACGTATTAATAAATGAAAATAACAGAATCCGGAAGGTATTGAAAACGTCCTATTCCGATTCGATCGAAGTTCCTGGTTTTCAGTTCGAAGATTTCTTTATTTGGGGGGCCACAGCGATGATATTAGAGGAGTTCATTCATGTAGTTGAACAACTATCATAAGTAGTTTAAAGTTTTGTGCACCGAAAGAAATTATCCATTCAATTCTTAAAAGACTTCCTCGAAATTTTTTAAAATCCATACTGTAAGCCTGAATTCTAACAATGCCGAAATCCATAATTACCTTTACTCCTATGATCGCCATACAGGATAAATTAGTTAGCGAAGATATCATTGAAGAATATTTTATCTGTGCATTGGATCAGTGCAAAGGAGCTTGTTGTTGGGAAGGTGATTTGGGAGCACCATTGCAAGATGAAGAATTAAAAATTCTAGATGAAATTTATCCGGTGATTAAAGATTTGTTGAGTGTAGAATCCCAGGATTTGATTGAAAATGGAAAAGGATATTTATATTTTGATGAATTAAAAGGATTTGGAACCAGGTTACATAGAAATGGACCTTGCGTTTATTTGACATATGAAGAGTCTGGAATGGCAAGGTGTGGGATCGAGAAAGCCTGGGAATTAGGTAGGATTGATTTCCAAAAACCTATTTCCTGTCATCTTTACCCAATTAGGGTAATTGAAAACAAAGCACAGGGCTTTACAGCGGTGAATTACGATCGATGGGACATATGTTCTTCAGGTTGTCAGCTAGGTGAAAGACATAAGCTTCCACTACATCAATTCGTCAAAAAGGCACTTATTCGCAAATTTGGGGAGAGCTTTTATGAAGAACTGGAAGCGGCAGCTTTGCATATACAGGAGCAAAAAGGGGAATTATAGGCAAGCCTGTATTTCAATTATCACACGTTTAAATTATGAGCATCAATTGGTAGATTTCTCTGTTTTTATCACATTTTAGATCTATAGCTTTGGAATATCAATGAGAAAGGGAGTACATTTGCAGGGCTTTTTAAAAAATACCATTGCAAAAAGCCATTTTTTATATAAAACATTGATTTACAAATTAATATAATCGATATATGGGTTTAATTACGAGTATAAGAAAACGACTTTGGGTAGTGACCATAATCATGGCTTTGGCCTTATTAGGTTTTATTGTCATGGATATGACCACTGGAAATTCAGGTTTGTTTTTTAAGAACCCCAATACTGTTGGAGAGGCGGCGGGGCAAAAGCTAGAGTGGAAAGAATTTCAGAATACCGAAAGGATTTTATATAATAATTCGAATGTCGATCCATTTGGACGCAAGCAATATATCTGGGAACAATTTGTGGATAAAGCCTTATTGGATAAAGAAGCAGAATATAACGGAATGGGGATTAGTCCCGCAGAAGTATCTGAACTTCAATTTGGCAATTTTCTTTCACCTATTGTACAGCGAAATTTCCGCGATCCTAATACAGGTCAGGTCAACCGCGAGCAGTTAAATCAATTCAAGCAGTGGTCTGAAAATGAAAGCTTCCCACAGCAGGAACTCAAAGACTTTTGGGAAATTCAGACTAAAGAGATTATTAAAGACCGAATGTTCTATAAACTCAATAACATTATTGTTAAGTCCTTATATATGCCCGACTTTATGCTAGATCGCAATCATAAAGATGGAAATACTAAAATTGATTTTGCATATATGCGGGTTTCTTATAAATTGATCGAAGATTCCTTGATCCAGTTTACTGATGCAGATTTACAAGCTTATATTAAAGAGCACTCGAATCAATACATGAATGAAGAGGAGGTCCGCAATTTAAAATATGTAGTTTTTAACCTTATCCCCACAACGGATGATTCAGCTAATATTCGAAAGATTTTAGAAAATAAAAAAGAGGCTTTCATAGCCACGAAAGAAGATTCATCTTATGTTACGACTAACCTGGGTGTGTGGGATGAAACCTTTTTAAGACGAGAAAAATTATCACCTATGTTGAGTGATACTGTTTTTAAAGTGCCGATTGGAACGGTACTCGGTCCATATATTGAGGATGGGGAATATAGAATGACTAAGGTACTCGGCAATAAAGTTTTGCCGGATTCAGTGAAATCGAGACATATTTTAAGAAGAGTAGCGACCCAAGCAGAATATGCTGGAGCGAGAGCATTATTGGATAGTATCAAAACGGTAATAGAAAAAGGGCAAGGAAAATTTGAAACACTTGCCACAGAATTTAGTCAGGATGTCGGTTCTGGTATCAAAGGTGGAGACCTTGGTTGGGCCGCTGAAGGTATGATGGTAAAAGAATTTAATGACTTGATTTTTTTTAAAGCACAAAAAGGGGAGTTGAATATAGTTCCCACTCAATTCGGCCTGCACCTTATAGAAGTAACCGACCAAAGATTCATGTTCAGCAAACCCGGAGTACGAATAGCAACCTTATCTGAGACGATTAGCCCTGGAGATGTCATTTTAGACCAAACATTAGTGGAAGCGCAAGACCTAATACAAAATTCGTCCAATTTAGAAGACCTAGAAAAAAAGGTCAAAGAATCCAAAAATTTAACTATTGAATTTGCCCCAGGGTTGACGCGCAATACATTTAAGTTAACTAAACTCGGTGAGGCAGGAAATAACATTGTCCGCGATTTATCGCGGTGGGCGTTTTCAAAGGAAGGGAAAGTCGGCCAAATTTCTCCAGAAGTGTATTCTATGCAGGATGACGTGAAGAAGTATACCAATAAATATCTGATTGCGGGATTATACTCTATATGCCCGAAAGGCCTTGCATGTGTAGATGCGGTTCGGGATGAAGTCGAACTTGAAGTAAAAAACAAGAAAAAGGCAGAGAAAATTATTAAAGAAATGGGAACGGTCAGTGACCTTACTGGGACCTATGGCCCTTATGAAGTACCATCCGATACGGCAAGGGATATCAGTGTATTAGGTGGATTTATTACCGGAGGCGGGGATAGTGAAACAGCTGTCGTGGCGCATGTTATGAAACTTAAGCCGGGTGATGTTTCCAAACCATTGGAAGGCAAACAAGGAGTTTACATTTTAAAACTTTTGGATAGAAGAGAATCTGGTGAATTTGCCAATAAGGAAGTGTTCAGACAGTTTTATTCACATATAGCGAAGAATACCGCAATGACCTACCTATTGAATGATTTACGAAAGAAGAACAAGATCAAAGACCTTAGATATAACTTTTATTAAAATAAAACTATGATAATAGTAAGAGCCACGTATTTCGTGGCTTTTTTTTTAAGGCATAAATGATAGGTTTGTTCGATTTTAAGAATCCTTAAAATGAAATTAATTTTATAGCGTTATGATTAGAATGTTTAGATTGAGCTTGATTTTTTTTATGGGTGTGTGTTTTATTCAATGTAAAATGAATAAAGTACACGAGATTAAAAATGAGCAGGGTATTGTAACAGAGCGTATCACTGTTAATGCTGGAGATCCCGTGGAAAAGAAAAATGGCAAATACGAAAAATTTGATGGTAACGGTCAAAAGATAGAAGAATCCTATTATACGGATGGGAAACTAAACGGCGTTCGTAAATTATTTGAAAAGAAGTATTTATATAGTCTTGAAAACTTAAAAGACGACATGTATCATGGACCGTATTTTGTGTATTATCCAAGTGGCAAAATTAAAGTCGAAGGGCAATATGAAAATAACGTTACAGTAGGTGACTGGAAAGCATTTTTTGAAAATGGACAAATTAAAGAAACCGTACGTATGTCTGACAATCAGGAAAACGGCCCATTTAAAGAATATTATCCCAATGGAAAATTAAAAGCAGAGGGCACTTATCTGGAAGGGCCAAATGAACAAGGTATTATATCACTTTATGATAGTACAGGAGTACTGGAACGAAAAATGGATTGCATAAATGGAATTTGTAAAACGATATGGAACAAAGACTCATTACAAATAAATTAATTGGCTGCCTGTTTCTTTTATACTCTACTGCATTATTTTCGCAGGCAGGAGGAAAATATGTATACCAGTTTATTAACCTATCGCCTTCAGCCAGGATCACTGCATTAGGCGGATTTTCAATTTCATACCCCGGTTCCGATCCCGCCATTGCCTATCAGAATCCTGCATTACTCAATGAATCGATGCATACGGCACTGAGTTTTAATCATCAAAATTATTTTACAGACATCAGTTCAGGAAATTTTTCCTACTCGCATTTTTTAGCGAAACCGAAAGTATTTCTTCAAGCAGGCGTTCAATACTTTAATTCAGGTGACTTTATCAAAACTGATGCCTTTGGCAATATAAATGGAAGTGCAAAAGCAAATGAATCTAACTTTTATCTAGCTGCAGGAAAACAATTAAATGAACGCATGCATGTTGGTTTGAGTTCTCAGTTTATTTTTTCAAAATTAGATCAATATTCATCTTCAGCCTTAGCCTTTAATTCATCTGTTTTATATTTTATTCCGGATCAGCGTTTAGGCATCAGTTTGCTATTTAGAAATATGGGGTTTCAATTAACGAAATATGATCAGCAAGCAGAGAAATTGCCTTTTGAAGTGCTAATGGCTTTATCTAAAAAATTGAAACACCTGCCTTTTGTATATCATATTACTTTTCGGCATTTTGAAAAATGGAATATCAGCTATAACGATGAAGACCTGGATAGTGGGGATAGTCTTTTAGGGGGGAATACAGAAGATTCGGAATTTGAAAAAGCCGCAGGGAATTTTTTCAGACACCTGGTGTTTGGAGGCGAACTATTGTTAGGTAAAAAAGAAAATTTTTCTATTCGGTTAGGTTATAACCACCTTCGAAAAAAAGATTTGGGTGTTAAAGATTACCGTTCCTTTGGTGGATTGTCATTTGGCCTTGGCGTGAAAGTATATAAATTTAAAATTGACTATGGATATGCACTTTATCATATTGCGGGAGGTGCTCACCATTTTGGATTAACCACGAATCTTACATCATTTTACAAAACTGAAATGTAATGCTGGCCTATCGTCCTGGTTGATAGACGCACATCAAACCTTATTGATGTATAAATTGAATTCAAATAAAATAAATATTCAATTGAATTATAAAATTGGAGAAAAGATAAAAATGAAAGGGCGGAATTAACCAGCTAACGCTGCGGCGCCCCCAACGATTTCAGACAATTCGCGGGTGATAGCTTCCTGTCTTGCCTTATTATAATTGATACGTAAGTCTCCCAGCATAGTCTCCGCGTTTTCGGATGCTTTGTCCATAGCTGTCATTCGGGCACCGTGCTCAGAAGCCACATTATCCAATGTACATTTATATAATTGAGTCTGAAGAATAGATGGTATCAATTCTTTTAACAATTCGGCCTGTTCCGGTTCAAATATATAATCAGGCTTTAGTTTTTTAGTAGTTTCCCCTTTTTCAGGAACAATTTTTTTAATAGGTAAAAATTGTTCTTGTTCTGCAAATTGAGTTCCGGCATTTTTGAATCTACCATAAAATATTTCCACCTGATCAAAAGTTCCCATTTTGAAATCCGCCATAATAACATCCGCTATCGATGCAATACTTTCATAATTCAAATTACTGAAAGAATTTACATATTGATCGATCAACTTACAATTTGGATACCGTCTTCTGAAAAACTCGAACCCTTTTTTACCAATAAATAGAAAAGACAACTTTCCACTGATAGCCTGAGAATGATATTGGTCCTGAATTTTCTTCTGTGCCAGTTTGAAAATATTCGTATTAAAAGCTCCGCACAATCCACGATCGGAGGAGATAATAACCATCAACGGAAGTTGAAATTGGGATGGTCTGGCAAATTCTGCCGCACCATCGCCGTCAGAGTAAGACATAATATTGCTCATCATTGTGTTCAGCTTATTCGAATAGGGGCGCATTTGAACGATGGCTTGCTGGGCTTTTCTAAGCTTCGCCGCAGAAACCATTTTCATTGCTTTGGTAATTTGTTGAGTTGAGATAACCGATTTTATCCTGTTTCGAACTTCTTTTAGATTTGCTGCCATGATCTGCTATCTTCTAATTTATTAGAATATTATGGGTCTATTTAATTCTATACTGACTGGACATGTCAGCAGCAAGTTCTTTAAGGATTTTTGTATCGGAATCTTCCAATTTTCCTTTTCTTAAATTCTCCAATAATGCCGGATGATTTTGTTCCAGTGTGGTTAAATATACCGATTCAAATTCTTTGACTTTTTCAACAGGTACATCTCTCAGTAGGTTATTGGTGCCCAAGTAAATAATGGCAACTTGTTTTTCAACACTTACCGGAGAATATTGGGCTTGTTTTAGAATTTCCACATTGCGTTTTCCTTTGTCTAAGACTGCCTTGGTAGCCGCATCTAAATCAGATCCAAATTTGGAAAATGCCTCTAGTTCGCGATACTGGGCCTGATCCAACTTCAATGTTCCAGCTACTTTTTTCATAGATTTAATCTGGGCATTACCACCCACGCGCGATACCGAAATACCAACGTTTATGGCCGGACGAATACCTGCATTAAATAAATTAGATTCAAGGAAAATCTGTCCATCTGTGATGGAGATTACATTGGTAGGTATATACGCGGACACGTCACCGGCTTGTGTTTCAATAATAGGTAAAGCTGTCAATGAGCCACCGCCTTTGACGATACCCGCATTTTTTAACGACTCTGGCAGGTCATTCATATTTTGGGCGATGCTGTCATTGTTTAGAATTTTAGCAGCGCGTTCCAAAAGCCTGGAGTGAAGATAAAAGACGTCACCTGGATAAGCTTCGCGTCCTGGTGGCCTTCTCAATAATAGAGAAACTTCCCGGTATGCAACGGCTTGTTTTGAGAGATCATCATAAATAACCAAAGCAGGTCTTCCTGTATCTCGGAAAAATTCTCCAATAGCAGCCCCAGCAAATGGAGCAAAAAATTGCATCGGAGCAGGGTCGGAGGCAGAGGCAGAAACGATGACTGTATAGGGCATCGCGCCGTATTCTTCCAGAGTACGAGCCACTTTTGCTACGGTAGATGATTTTTGTCCTGAGGCTACATATATACAATAAACAGGTTCACCTCTATCGTAAAATTCTCTTTGATTGATAATGGTATCGAGGGCGATAGCGGTCTTACCGGTCTGGCGGTCACCGATGATTAATTCCCGTTGACCGCGGCCAATTGGGATCATAGAATCAATAGGTTTAATACCAGTCTGGAGTGGTTCAGTCACTGGCTGTCTGAATATAACACCCGGAGCCTTTCTCTCTAAGGGCATTTCATATTTCACCCCGGTAATCGGTCCCTTACCATCTATAGATTGGCCCAATGGATTAACTACTCGGCCAACATAACCTTCACCAACCTCAATGGAAGCAATTTTTCTAGTTCTGCGAACTTTAGATCCTTCTTTAATTCCATTGGAAGGGCCCATCAATACAACGCCCACATTATCCTCTTCCAGGTTTAATACTATTGCTTGAACACCGGTTTCAAATTCAATTAACTCTCCAGATTGCGCACTATTTAATCCATAAATTCGTGCAATTCCATCGCCTACTTGTAATACTACACCTACCTCTTCAAGTTCAGCGGCCGTATTGACTCCCGAAATCTGTTGTTTTATAATCGCTGATATTTCTTCAGGCCTGATATTTAACATGATTGTTTATTTTTTATACTTTATTTATTAACTACTAAATTGATGTAAGAACTGTCGTATAGTTTAGTTCTAATCAGGTCCATTTTATTTTTTGCGGACGCATCATATTGTTGATCGCCCATTTCAAAAATAAAACCGCCGATAATTTTAGGATTCACCTTTGTATGAATTTCCATAGTCTCTCCATCCTTCAACCAGAATTGAAAATGCTCTTTTATATTTTGAATTTGATCTTCCGGTAAAACCTCTGCAGTGATCAATTTCGCAATGCGAATTTTTTTAAACGCTTTATACTGATCTATAAATGCAACGCAAATCAACGGGAGGTAAGACTCTCTTGTTTTTGAAATTAAAAGTTCAATAAATGTAAGCGTTAACGAGTGAATCTTGTCTTTCAGGATGGCCTTTACAATGCTTGTTTTTTTAATGGATATGATGATGGGGCTTTTTAACAAAAGGCCGAAATCTTTATTTTCAGTAAGCTCCTTAAGACCTAACATGTCCTTATATACCTGATCAACCACCTTATTTTCTATAGCAAGATCAAGGAGAGATTTAGCGTATCGATTGGCTACTTTATTGGAATACATAATTTAAATCAATTCATTTTGATTTCATCAACAAGTCGTTTGATATAATCTTGTTGTTGTTGATTGGATGATAAATCTTTTCGAATTACTTTTTCTGCAATCTCGACAGCCATAGCACCTACTTGATTTTTTACGTCGACCAAAGCAGCCTTTTTGGCAGTTTCAATATCATTTTTTGCATTGACTACTATGCGTTGAGCTTCTTCTTTTGCTTTTTCTTTGGCTTCTCCAATGAGAATATTTGCTGAATCTTTTGCTTCGCGGATTATTTTCATTTTTTCTTCGCGTGCTTCTGCAAGAACTCGTTCATTTTCAGATTTCAATTGAGCCATTTCTTCTTTGGCCCTTTTAGCAGAATCAAGCGAATATTGTATATCGTTCGAACGATCGTTCAATGCTTTTAAAATAGGTTTAAAAGCTAATTTTCCCACGATTAACCAAAAGAACGTAAAAACTAAAAAAGACCAGAATAATAGGCCGAATGCCGGTTTAATCGGACTAAAATCCAACCATGGTATAATTGTTAATATCTCCATATTCATTTTTTTAAAAAATCAGGCAATGCACCAACCGTGCATTACCTGATTCAATTTTTTACTTCACAAGGAAGGCCATTAAAATAGCGATCAATGCAGCACCTTCCACAAGGGCAGCAGTAAGAATCATGTTGGCACGTATATCGCCGATAGCCTCAGGTTGACGAGCGATCGCCTCCAAAGCTTTTCCACCAATAGTACCTACTCCGATTCCGGCGCCGATGGCAGCCAAACCCATTCCAATAGCAACAATAGAACCTCCCATAAACGGTTGTTTAAAATATGATTAATTAATGATTATCTACCTCAGGCTTATGATGATGCTCTTCTGTGGCTGCCCCAATGTAAGAAGCTGTCAAAAGAGTAAAAACATAAGCTTGTATAAACGCTACCAACAATTCGATAGCCATAATAAATAAAGCCAATAAAACAGAAGCGATCGATGCTCCAAAAGCAGCACCTGGTTTAGCTCCTGATTCTCCAAAAATAAATATCAATGATATAAAAATTATGATCACAATATGTCCGGCGGTGATATTTGCAAAAAGCCGCAACATTAGCGTTACCGGCTTGATAAAAAGGCCCAGTATTTCAATCGGCGTAATGAGTATTTTAACCCAGGCTGGAATTCCAGGCATCCATAAAATATGCTCCCAATAATGCTTGTTGCCGTTGATGTTCACTATTATAAATACAATGATGGCGAGTACCATAGTAACCGCCAGATTACCAGTCACATTGGCCCCACCAAAAAAAGGTATCTGCCCAAATAAATTTAAGCCCAAAATAAAAAAGAATATAGCTAATAATAGGGGCATAAACCTAGCATACTTTTCACCAATAAAGGGCTTGGCTACTTCATCCTGGATGAAAAGAATAACCGGCTCGAAAAGTTTTTGAGCTCCTTTAGGTGCTGTCCCGGGTGTTCTCCTATAAGATCTTGCCATGCTTATAAACACAAGGGACAATAAGCCAATAACTAAAAACATAGCGACTACATTTTTACTGATTGAAAAATCGTAAAAAGAAGTGATGCCTCCCCCAAACAATCCGCCATCCGCAGTACTCGCTGATTCTAAAACATATTCTTTTCCTTGATATTCCACCATGTGAATATCCTTTTTCGCACCTTTATCGTCAGATGCCTCTTTATGGGAAAAGTGTCCAATTTCAACTTCGGAATGAGGAAAGCCTGGATCTGCAACGCGCATTACCTTTCCTTCATTCAGTACATAACCATCTATTGCTTTGTGACCCGAACCATGGTGTGCGTTGTCAATGACAAAACGGCTGGAAGAAAAAAATGACCAACCTCTGGAAGGAGCATATAATATACAAGGAAGAGGAAAATTCCACGGTCCTATACTATAGACATTGAGATCTGATATATGGTGGAAGGCTGTTTCATCTGGTTTGAATATCCCATGGTCCTGGTCTCCGTGTGAACCTTCATTGGCAGGATGTGGGGACCCGTGATGGATACTTGAATCACTTATCCCATGTTCTGCATGAGCTGAGTTTATATGAATGGATTCTTGACTTATTAATCTATTTAGACCAAACAGAATGCAAAGAACTAAAATATAGTAAGATTTCATCATTTAAAAGGTCTATTGAAAACGCTGCAAAGGTATCTTTAGCTGGATGATTCACCAAGTGAATACAGTATCATTAGGAAATTGTTGGGAATTAAGTTGTTTTGAAGCCTATTCCCTATGAATCCTTAAACAATTCAGGTAAACAAAACGACATAAATACAAAAACCGCCACAGGAGTTGTAACGGTTTTTGTAACTATTTTCAATTTTAAGTTATTCGTTATTGAGCATAGCCTAAATATGAAAACTCCAAAAAAGCCTCATTGGAATTAATGGCAAGGGAGTAAAAACCATTCATATCCGTTATGGTACCGGTATTGGTTCCCTTTATAACCACGGCCACTCCCACTAAAGGGTTGCTGTTTTCGTCGGTAACCTTTCCAGAGGCGGTAAATTGGGCAAAAATCAGCGTGCTTCCCCAAAACACAGCCATTCCTAGGAATACTGTTCTAAGAATAAATTGCTTCATATAAAATTGGATTTAGTTAGGAAAATCAATGGATAATATTCCAAAACTAATAATTATACAGGATAAGCAATTAAAAAAATAAAATAAGATTCTCTGGTGTGGTCACTTGATATATTAGAACCCAAAAGCAAATAAATCATGCAACATAAGCGGTTGTTTAACCCATTCTGTATAGGATTCTACAAATGAAAAAGCAACATTATTAGGTAACCACTAGGGTAATATTCTATCGCGCAAATGCAGTGGCTCTTTTTTCACGTATTACGGTAACTTTTACCTGCCCTGGATATTGCATCTCCTCCTGAATTTTCTGGGAGATCATAAAAGCCAAATCGTCTGCGTACTGATCCGTGACTTTTTCACTTTCTACAATAACCCGGAGTTCCCTTCCTGCCTGAAGCGCGTAGGCTTTAGAGACCCCTTCGTAGGCCATAGCCAGTTCTTCCAATTCTGTAATCCGCTTTAAATAACTTTCCAGGATTTCTCTTCTAGCTCCAGGACGTGCGCCAGAGATGGCATCACAAGCCTGAACAATTGGGGAGATAATGTTATTCATCTCTACTTCGTCGTGGTGGGCTCCCACCGCATTGATAATTACTGCGTGTTCATTGTATTTTTCACAAATCTTCATGCCGTATAATGCATGGGATAGTTCACTTTCTTCTTCGGCAACTTTTCCAATATCATGTAGAAGTCCTGCCCGTTTTGCCATTTTAATTTGCTTGGGGTTTAATCCAAGTTCTGCTGCCATGACGGCACATAAATTCGCTGTTTCTGAAGAATGTTCCAATAAATTTTGTCCGTATGAAGACCTAAAACGCATACGACCAATCATTCGGACCAGATAAGGATCTAGTCCATGTATGTCAAGGTCAATAATCGTGCGCTCTCCAATTTCGACGATTTGTTCATCTAATTGCTTTTTTACCTTGGCGACAACTTCTTCTATTCGTGCCGGGTGAATTCTACCATCGGCGACCAAACGCTTCAAGGACAACCTGGCGATTTCCCGGCGGATGGGATCAAAACTTGAAATAACGATAGCTTCAGGGGTATCATCTACTACAATTTCTGCTCCTGTTGCCGCTTCTAAAGCACGTATATTCCGTCCTTCCCTTCCAATAATTTGCCCTTTTATATCATCGCTGTCCAGATTGAAGACTGAAACAGAATTTTCAATTGTGTATTCTGCACACATTCGCTGAATAGTCTGGATGACAATTTTTTTGGCTTCTTTATTCGCATTGGCTTTTGCATTTTCGATAACCTCTTTCTCTAAAGCCAGGGCATCGTTAGTTGCTTTTGCTTTTACTGCTTGTAATAATAATTCCTTTGCTTCGGCTTCGGTCAAACGGGCAATTTGTTGTAACTCCTCTATGCGTTTATCATTAGCTTCATCCAGTTCTTCTTTTTTTCGCGCAACAATTTTCAATTGCAGCTCTAAATTTTCCCGAAGGGTTTTTAATTCGGATTCCCGATTAGCAAAGTCTTGCTTTTGTTGGTTGATATCTTTTTCAAATACCTGTGTTTTTAATTCTCTTTCTTTCAATTCAATCATTTGGTTGGCTTTGAAACTCTCAAATTCAACCTTCAATCGATTAAAATTTTCTTTAGTGTCTTGAATTTTTTGTTGCTTAATACTCTCGTTCTTCTGTTCCGCTTTAGAGATTACTTTTTCAGCTCTAATTTCCGCTTCGTCTAGAATCCTCGTTGCGGAGATACGGGCTTTCTCTACTTCGAGGTCAGATACCGTATTGATTTCATCAATTTTTCTTTGATTGGATTTTTTGATTAGGGCGTAAACTATAAAATAAGCCAGTATACCTCCGGCCAATAATCCAATGATGCCACCTATTATGGGTTCCATAAAATAAACAAATTTTAAAACCTGTGCCAGGAGATCTTGGGAGAGATGAAAAATGCTTTAATCACGCACCAGCTTAAATACAATAGAATTCTATTTAACTGTAATTGAGTTTTTGGTGATTATTATAATTTAAAAGCATTTATATTGAACGTCTAATAAGATACATTAAAAATCCTTCATCCACATTCCTATTCCCCAGACTGAAATTCAAATAATTGAATAACAGGCAATTATATATTAAAAATAGTTAAGTTAATCTCTTATTACATCCATATGATGTTGGAAAAAAGATTATTGAAGGCAAATATAATTAATTTATTGTGAATTCTGTGTGCAAAACTTACCGCCGAACAGTTGCCCCCAATTGACTTTCAAAAGCTAAAATCAGTCGATTCATAAGGTCATCTATTTCTTCACTGGTCATTGAGCGTTCGGGATGCTCTAAGATGAATTTCAACGCATAGGATTTTCGATCGGGACCCATTTGCTCCGCATTTTCATAGATGTCAAACAAGCTGACATCTTTTAGGATGCTTCCCCCATTTTTGAAGGCTAGTTCTTCTAATTGTTTAAACCGAATATCTTTAGGAATTACCAGTGCGAGGTCTCGCTTGACAGCTGGGAATTTGCTAAACTCGGTGAATCCTTTTGATTTTATAGGAAGCAGATACCTAAGCGTCTCTAAATCAAAATCTGCATACCAAACAGGTTTTTTTATATCATAAAGTGTTTTGATTTTTTCATGGACTAATCCTGCTTGCACTATTATGTGTTCGTTTTTTGACCATTGACCACCAAAGCTAAAGATGGAATTATTTTCTATCGCTGAAAATGTAATGTTATCTATTTTGGAGAACAACAAAATTCCTTCTACCCAGGCTTTTAACTCATAAAAATCCTGCGGTATTTCTTTTGGAGAATTCCAATGGATCTGTTTTTTAGATCCGGTCAACCAAATTCCCAATTTTTGTTTTTCGATTAACTGATGTTGATTTTTAACATACGATTTTCCGAATTCAAAAAGCGATAAATCTGAATGTTGTCGGTTCTGATTAAATTGGATAGCTTCCAAACCACCAAATAATAGAGACGGCTTCATAATGTCCAACTGTTCATTGGACGTGTTGTGTATGTATATTAAATCCTCCTTTGACCAAATTTCTAATGGAGTTAATAAGGTGGAATTGCACAAGGATAAACTCATGATTTCATTTAGGCCGTTGGCTATGAGCCAGTCTCCAATTTTTTTCCGGTATTCAAAGGATGAGGATACATTTTTTGGAAAGGAAATTTTTATTTGGTCCGGTAATGGAATGTGATCAAAACCATATACGCGGATGATTTCTTCAATAATATCAGCAGCCCTTGTTACATCAGGTTTGTTCAAACCCGGTTGAACCAAAAGTTGGCCATTTTGTAAATCCGTGAGTTCCATATCTAAGGCAAACAGAACCTGTTTTAGCGTATCGATTGAAAACTGGATTCCCGATAATCTAATCACTTCTTCCAAACTTAATAAAATTTGGGAAGGTTCTATAGGTGTTGGATAGATATCTTGAATTGGGTAATTATATTGATCAGATTCTAGCGATTCATTTAACAATTGTTGAAATCTCAAGATAGCGCTTTGGGTAATAGTGGCATCAGTTCCTTTTTCATAGCATTTTGCAGCCTGGGATCGAATCAGGTGAGCTGTACTCGTTTTTCTTATCGAGGATGCCTGAAAATGAGCGGATTCTAATAACACATGCTTGGTTTTATCTGAGACGCCGCTATGGGTACCACCCAAAACACCCGCTATGCATAAAGGGTTGGAATTAGCATCGCAAATCATCAAATCCGTATCTTTTAATTTTCGCTCAATTAAATCCAACGTGGTAAAATCAGTTCCTGATTTTAGGCACTGGACGATTATTGTTTGGCCTTTTATTTCATCATAATCAAATGCATGCATGGGTTGTCCCATTTCATACATGATATAATTGGTGATATCAACGACGTTATTCACTGGTTTTTGTCCCATAGCTTTTAATCGCTTTTGCATCCATTCCTGTGATGGTTTTACTTGGATGTTTTCGATCAAACTAAACGAATACCTTGGACTACGTTTTTCATCATTTATTTGTACAGAAATCGGTAAACTGTTTTTTTTGTTTGTCGATATCGTAGGGAAATGAGTGGTTAAATTTAAAGATGGATCGCGATGGACTCGATACCATGCAAGAAGATCTTTCGCTACGCCTAAGTGGTGCATAGCATCCGATCGATTAGGTGTTAATCCTATTTCAAAAATTACATCGGAACTGAGTTTTAGATAATCTCCAGCCGAAATTCCAATGGGCGCATCCTCTCTCAAAATAATTATTCCATCATGTCCGGTCCCAAGTCCTAATTCATCTTCCGCGCAAATCATTCCTTCGGAAACTTCCCCTCTTATTTTACCTTTTTTAATAATAAAGGGTTCTTTTCCACTTGGATAAAGTGTCGTATTTTCTGTTGCCACCAAAACCTTTTGTCCTACGGCCACATTCGGTGCCCCACATACTATTTGAAGTAATTCTCCGGATCCAATATCCACTTTGGTTAAACTCAATCGATCTGCATTAGGATGTTTTATACATTCGATAATTTCACCGATGATGACACCTTTTAATCCTCCTGGAATTTCTTCCAGGATTTCTACAGCTTCTACCTCAAGTCCTAAAGAGGTCAGTATATCAGCAACTTGCTCGTGCGAATCTTGGATTTCAATAAAATCTTTCAACCAGTTGAATGAAATGCGCATATTCAAATATTAAACTGCAAAGAGAACGCTTTTTTAATAAACATCCCAATTTTATTATTCAAGAATTGTCAAAAGCCATTTGGCTTATGACAACGAACTTCGATATTCAATTTATTTATTTCGTGGTAAGTTGTATGGATTTATGTAGTATTCAAATCCTACCATTGTTTTGTTTTGTACGGATATCGTATCAGGTATTGAGCGGAAATATGTTCTTGCATTAGTTTGCGAAGCAATTCAATATTTTCCATGTTTTTTGCAGAGATCAGTTGCAGAGGATGATGATAGGTTGTTTGCAGCGATGTGAGTAGATGTTGTTCTAAGTCTTCTTTCGTAGTATGGTCTAATAATTCATCAAAATGTATTTTCCGGTATGCGTCCATTTTATTAAAAACCATGAGCGTAGGTTTTTCAGAAACACCCAAGTCTTTAAGCGTTTGGGTTACGGTTTCAATATGGTCTTGATATTGGTCATGGGAAATGTCGATGACATGTATCAAAATATCACTTTCTCTGACTTCATCTAACGTTGACTTAAAACTTTCAATCAGATGATGGGGTAGTTTGCGAATAAACCCTACCGTATCAGACAACAAAAAAGGCATTCCATTCCAGACAACTTTTCTTACCGTAGTATCCAGTGTCGCGAAGAGTTTATTTTCTGCAAAAACTTCGGATTTGCTCAATAAATTCATCAGCGTTGATTTTCCGACGTTGGTATAACCCACTAACGAAACCCGGATCATTTCATCGCGGTTTTTTCGTTGGGTCATATTTTGCAAGTCAATCTTCTCTAGTTTCTTTTTTAAGTACGAAATTTTTTCTTTTACAATACGACGGTCGGTTTCTATTTCTTGTTCACCCGGACCGCGCATGCCTATTCCTCCGCGCTGTCTTTCGAGATGCGACCACATACCTCGTAGCCTTGGGAGAATGTATTGTAATTGTGCCAGTTCCACTTGTGTTTTTGCCTGCGAAGATTGGGCTCTGCCCGCGAAAATGTCGAGGATCAAGGAACTGCGATCGATGATCTTGACCTTTAATATCTCCTCCAGAATATTTTGTTGTTTACCGGTCAGGTCATCATCAAAAATAACCAGATCCACAGGAAAGTGTTCCATATAGTCTCTAATCTCCTCAGCTTTCCCCTTTCCAATATAGGTTCTGGAATCTCTCCCCTGTAGTTTTTGGGTAAAACGTTTAATGCTCTGAGCCCCTGCCGTTAATGCTAAAAATTCAAGTTCATCGAGGTGTTCTTTTATCAACGATTCAGATTGATCCGGTAGGATAATTCCCACGAGAATGGCTTTTTCGATTTCCCTGCTTCCTATTTTTTTAGTCTGCTCTATATTCCAGGATGAATTCATTTTTAAAAGTAAGAGATAAAAGATCCGAAGGTAGCTTAGTTTAGGATTGAATTCAAATAATTATAAATTTTCCCTTTTGAATCCAGCATTGAATTCATTTTTATTGGGAAGTGATTAAATAAAATTTAATAACCTCAATTTTATTTAGAAATCTAAAGTAAAAGTAGGTACTGATACTTAAACTTAATTACAAAATCCAATTGTACCCTCTAGGATAAAATGGAAAAATGTTAATGTAATTTCAAGAATTTTTCAACATGAACATTTCCGTTCTCATCGGTGATGTGAACGAAATAGATTCCACCTGTTAAAGAGTTCATACTCAATTCAAAATATAACGTATTATCAGGACTTAATCTAGTCAAACAATACCCGGAACAATTATAGAGATTCACCCGTTTCATTTTTAACGATGCTGATTGAATGTGGAGAGAACCTTCCATGGGATCAAAATGCAAACTTATTTGAGGATCATTATCTTTTTTTGGACGCTTCGTAGATGTGGTCACTTCCCTTTTCAATTTTGTCAATGTCACAATTCCTAAATTTTCAAAAGAAGGACGCGAAAGTGTGTAAAAACTAAAATCTTCATGTTGCTTCCAATGCGTTTGTCCTTCGGTAAAAACAAGTCCCCCATTTTTTTCTAAATCTGGTACCGGCATACCATTGTCTGAGTATCCATATAGTTTGGTAGAATCTTTCTGCTTCGTAGATAACATGAAAAGTAGTTGACTTTTTGAACGATCATAAATAGGAAGAATAAAATCCATGGTTTTATTTATAAATACCAATTCCCCATTAATCCCAAACGTATTGTCGAAACCTGATCCGGGAATTAATTTTCTAACAATAATCCGAGGTTGATTGTCTGATTCAAAAATATATAACACATTCCCTGGGCCTGTTACCACAGCTTTTAGACGGTTAGTTAGAGATGCTGGCGGACTGATGCTGATTTGGTACCAGCCCTTATTTCCAAAAGTGGCATCCAAACGACCATCCGCGTGGAATTTTATAATATAACTTATCACATTATTGATATTATGAATGCATGTATATTCTAAACCAACATAGTAATTTCCATTCGAATCCATGGATAGATTTTTAAAGAATACCGTAGCTAAAAACCCAATGCAGGTATCTGGAAGTTGAAGACTTGTGTTAGTGTATGAACCATCTGCTTGAATTTGAAACACGGTAAAATTTTCAACTGTATCTACGGAAGATTGATCTTGTGCAATAAATAATAGTTTATTTCCTGCCAATAAACCTGAGGCTGAAGTTCCTGCATAATTTATGAATTCTAAGGTACCCTGGTTTCCAAAGTTCCTATCTGCGGATCCATTCAGCCATAATTTTTTAATTATAAAATTATCACCTGGTGTTCCACGTACATACTTAACATATATCATATAGAAAAAATCATCTCCGACTAATACTACATTCGTTAGATAATCTACAGAATCTATGATCAAAGGATTGGAAACTGACAAATCTATTCGGGATTGGCCTGTGCTATCCAGAAAATAAATCTTGTTATACATAAAAACGTAAATATTTTTATCTCGATCAGTGAGAATGGTTTGACCTTTATATCCCCGTTGGTCTGCAAGTTGAATACTTCCATTGTTTGCAAAATTGGAGTCCACTACAATCCGCTGGGAAAAAACTTGCAAACAATTAAACAAAATAAGACACAGTAAATTATATTTCATTTTGGTATATATTTTATAGTTTATAATTATAAAGAGGGCCATTAGACCCTCTTTATAAATTTAGTATTTTTAAAGACCATCCAGATCCCCGCAGGATAACTGATTACTTATATAAGGTGGACAACTCGGAGCCACTTGCATTCGGATGTATGCTGAACCAGTTGGCATGGATGTACAACCAGTAAAATCCAATTTTACACCATGATTGATGCAATAACCAGTGCTTTGTTTTATTGTATAAACCTCATTTCCCAAAGGCAAAGTAAGGACACAGTTAACGTCATCGTAGGTAGGATCAGCAGATCCAGTCACTAAAACGATGTCAACAGTCGATTGAGCAGCGGTAGTCCCTCCTCCTGGATCACCGGTACAGTAATTTCCTGCTCCAACACAATCAGGAGTTATGGTAATATATTCAGCGACTCCGTCCCACAACACTAGAAAAGAGTTGTCTGAGTCTGTGTAATATTTGCAAATATCTAAAGTAATGGTCGGTGTCATAGAGAATGCATGTTCTCCTTCACTTTGTTTAGATTTTGCTGAACCATCCTTGTTGGATTTCAGCAATGTTTGATTGTCTGCATACGCAGACAGTGATGCATCTTTGTCACTACATGACAAAATTAATGAGACTAATAGGACCCCCCCCAAAATAAAATTTTTAAATTACTCATTATAAGAAATTTAATTGTTAAAAAATAAAATTGCTAAACCATATTAGCTTTTAACAAGAAATATTCAATGGAATCACGAGGTTCGGCTTTGGCATACTTAGGGTGAATTTGAATGTAAAAGCCAGAATGCATAGTTACCCTAAATCAAATTAAATTCCAAACAATTATTAAATTATTTTTAGTATTATTTTTACTAAAATAAAAAAACCTCTCCACTGTTGGAAAGGTCATCAATACTCAATTAATAAAAAACATTACCACATGTTTTGCATTAAAATTTATTCCTGGGCTTCTTTTTTTAATTCTGTTTTAAATTCACTGATGAGTATTTGGAAAGAGTCCAAGGTTTCTTTTTGTTTCAGTTTAAATTCTTCCTTAAGTTGGTGCACAGTTGATTTAAGTTCTTCCATTTTGTGTTTAGAGTTTTCATACTTTCTCGAAGTAAACGCATCTACTTTGAATGCGGCTTCTTTGACAAAGTAAAGTAAGATCATAATGACACCTAAGGCAAATAATAATTTACGTTTCATGGATGAATATTTAATTTCAAATGGCTCCCGGGTAAGGCCAGGTTTTTGTTAGAATCTGGAGTGCCATTTTTTTTTACGATGTTTTCTTTTATCTCGCCAGTCTTCAAACTTATCGGTAATGGTATCAATTTCTTCTTCCACTTTTCGGGCTATATTTTGAATGTTGATAGGTTCACCTTTCATGGCCAAAAAATCAG
Source organism: Bacteroidota bacterium (assembly GCA_030856215.1). Classification (GTDB taxonomy): domain Bacteria; phylum Bacteroidota; class Bacteroidia; order Chitinophagales; family Saprospiraceae; genus Vicinibacter. The sequence continues at coordinate 1,903 of JALYPU010000105.1, read as the reverse complement.
CGGATGTTTTTGCTTTAGGAACTAATGCCCACAAGACTATGTATGCAATTACGGAGAAACCGCCAACAAAAACACCTAGTACAAAAATTAGTCTGATCCAAACCGTGTCTTGAACTCCAAAATAATGGGCGAGTCCACTACAAACACCGGATACTTTGGCGTCTGACATATCGCGGTACAGCTTTTTTCCGACGCTGATCCCCCAATCATGGGTATTCTTTTGTTGATGTGGGTTTTCGGTTTCATTCCAATCAGCACCAAAAACTTCCGGGGTGCCCATTACTTCGATGGTTTGGTTTACAGTATCCAAAGAAACAATGGTACGATTCCCTAGTTTTTCACGAAAAATCTCTGAAATCCTGGCTTCTATATCTTGCATTATCTCAAAACATCCTTCCGATTTAGAAAAGTGATTTTCAAGAGAAAGCAAATATTTATCGAGGCGCTCAAAGGCCGTATCGTCGATAGAAAAGGGTATGCCGCCTACATTAATGTTTAATACTTTATTCATGATTGATTGTTGGTTTTAAAGATTGATTTACACTGTTTACAAACTGGCTCCAGCTGCCTGTCAAATGATTTAAGGTTTCTTTACCGCTTTCTGTAATCTTGAAATATTTTCTGGGCGGTCCGGAAGTAGATTCCTGCCAGTAGTAATCCAGCATGCCAAAATTTTTTAAGCGGGTCAAAAGTGGGTATAAGGTGCCTTCTACGACAATCAGATCCGCGTTTCTAAGCACGTGAATTATGTCTGAAGGGTAGGCTTCCTTATCGTTGAGGATAGAAAGAATACACATTTCTAAGACCCCTTTTTTCATCTGCGCAATTGTATTTTCCAGTTTCATGGTCCAAAGATATGTTTAAATATGGTACTATGCAAAACAAAGTACCTTAAATAACATAAAATAACGACAGAGACTAGGTTTTGGACGATAAAGGAAAGAATTAGGGCTGTTATGTACGATGAGGATTTATTGTTTCGTTGTATGATCTCATGTGCCCCGCCATTAATGGATTGATATGTTTTCGGTTTCTATGGATCGTACTTATTCATTTGATATTGAATTTGCCTCTGCCATCAAAACTCATGGCACAAAAGGATAAGGAGCCCAGGATTTTAAATTTTCAGGAGTTTAAATCCGAATATTTGGAAGGGACTAAAAATCAAACCCTCATTTTGAACTTTTGGGCCACCTGGTGCAAGCCTTGTGTCGCAGAATTACCGCATTTTGAAGCGTTGAATGCTAAACTTGACCCGAAGAAAGAGAAATTAGTATTGGTGAGCCTGGATTTTACCCAGGATGTAAAGCGCAAATTGATTCCTTTTTTAAACAAACACAAGCTCCAGGCAGATGTGATTGTCCTTGATCCATATGAGGTAAAAGATTGGGTGGACCAAATTGATCCTTCGTGGTCCGGCGTAATTCCAGCTACATTGGTATTTTGTCCAAATTCCAGAAAATTTATAGAAAAAAATTTTGAAACAGAACAGGAATTATTATTATTTGTTAATTGTAAATAAAAATAAGAAAATAGAGCTTATGAAAAAATTGTTTGTCCTTGTTTGTTGCGCGTTTCTATGCGTTGGACTGTTTGCAAGCGCTGATTATGAACCTGGAGATAAAGCGGCGGATTTTAAATTAAAAAATATTAATGGTAAAATGATAAGCCTTGCGGATTTTAATAATGCGAAAGGGTTTATTGTGGTGTTTACTTGCAATCATTGTCCGTATGCTATTTTGTATGAGGATCGCCTAATAGACTTACATAAGAAATTTGAAAAGATGGGCTATCCAGTGATCGCTATAAACCCAAATGATCCTGACGTAGTTCCAGAAGATGGATTCAGTGAAATGAAGTCAAGAGCGAAGAGAAAAAAATTTCCGTTTGTATATTTAATGGA
>JALYPU010000096.1 GCA_030856215.1 Bacteroidota bacterium | reverse complement strand
CATGTAGATCATGAATATGGGTTTAACAAATACTACCGATACAGTCTTTTAGTTTGGAGTTTTATAATTACCATTTTAGGAGTTTGGTTTTTATTCCGGTTTTTATCTTTTTATTTTAAGGAAAAACTTGTTTTTATCAGCCTATGCCTGATCATTTTTGGTACTAATTTATTTTTTCATACCTGTTTTCACGGACAGGGGTTTATGTCGCATAACTATTTATTTTGTTGGTACAGTGCCCTGTTGTTTTGTACACATCAGTGGTATCATTCGCGCAGGACACTATTTCTAATAGGCATATTTTTATTTTTAGCCTTGATTGTATTGTGCAGAAATTCGGAAGTATTTTGTTTTTTGATTCCACTCTTGTATAATGTCAATTCCAGATCAGAGTTTGTTAATAGAATACGGGTTAACTTCCGGGAAATCGTACTATTATTAGAAGCTGCTATTCCGGGAATTTTATTGTTGGCTGTTCAATTAGTTTATTGGAAAATAGTAACCGGACATTTTATTTATAATGGATACCAGAATAATCCGGGGGAAGCATTAGAATTATCACAACCGTATTTCGTTGAAGTTTTGCTTAGTTTCAGAAAAGGTTTTTTGATTTATACGCCTATAGGATTATTTTTTATCATAGGAATGTATTTTTTGATGAAATATTTTACCACCTGGAGATGGAGTATTAGTTTATTTTCTATTATAAATTTTTGGATTATTGCGAGTTGGTCTTGTTGGTGGTATTCAGAATCATTTGGGCAACGTGCTATGATTCCAATGTATGCGATCTGGGCTTTGGGCTTCAGTGCATTTTTGCAATGGATTTCGTCACTGAGAATTTGGTATAAATTATTTTTTATTGCATTCCTACTAGCTTTTACTTTATTAAATTTACTTCAAACATGGCAAGTTGAAAAAAGCATCTTGCCTCCAAATTGGGTAAGTACTGAATTTTACGTGAGTATTTTTGGGCAAACATCCCCTTTAAAACCTGCACAGAGTGAGTTATTACTTCCTAAAGACGATCCAGGATTTAAAACAGAACTTCCTGAATATTTTCGAAATAAACTAGTCCACGAATTTTCATGTAAGCTGCCCAAGTTAGATCCCAATAAGCTAGTGCAAGATTCTTCATTGAATAGTACAGCTTTGAACAAGGAAATAGCATATAGTGAAGCGATCGAAATACCCAATGTTTATTTAAATAATGAAGATTATAAGTGGATATATATAAATGCAAGTCTCAGTAGTTCTATCGACACAAATGGACTGCCTGTTAGCCTGGTGATCCAAATGGAAAACAAAGGTAAAGTGTATCGTTGGGGTTCTAACAATTCAGAACCCGTGAAGTGGAAGAAGGATTCTATAATCGTACTTGAGGGTTGGTATATGGTGCCAAAAATTAAGCGAAAGACAGATCGATTGAAAGCATATGTCTGGTCACGTTCAGATGTTCCCGTGATTTTACATGCGTTGAATGTGGAATTATTTCGGCCAAAGCAACGTCAGAGAATTTTTTTGTGGAAGTGATGAAAGAGCCGTTTGTAATTAATATTTATTTGGGAGCAATTTTAGTCTATTTTTTTCGTTACCTAGTATATAAAATTAGTAACATGAAAAATTTAATGACACCATTAGTCCTAATTTTAGGATTACTTATAACTGCTCCATCTTGTTCCAAAAAAATGCATTGCATTGAAAAAATAAATGAAAATTGTGTATGTACTCTGCAGTATGACCCAGTTTGTGGCTGCAATAACAAGACTTACGGCAATGCATGTCAAGCTAATTGTGCAGGTATAAAGGAATTCACCAAAGGGGAATGTAAATAGCTTTAGTTATTTTAAAAACTGCTAAAATAATCCACTAATATTTCCATCGGCATCAATGTCGATATTTTCTGCTGCAGGTGTGTCTGGCAATCCCGGCATACGCATCATCTCACCGGTAACAGGAACAATAAACCCAGCGCCCACTGCAATTTCTATTTCACGCACATTCAGGATAAAATCTCGTGGACGTCCGATTAAATCCGGATTATCTGAAAGTGATTTTTGCGTTTTGGCAATACAGACCGGGAGGCCTGCTAATCCTAAATTTTGGATGCGTTTTAAATCAGATCGTGCATCTACTGAATATTCTACGGCTTTTGCACCATAGATTTTATTGGCGATGGCAAATATTTTTTCTTCAACTGATTGGCTCCATTCATAGGTTGGACGAAATGGGGTATGCCAGATATCTGCTACATCGGCCACTTTTTGAGCAAGCTCCAACGCACCTTCACCGCCTTTTGCCCAAACTTCAGAGTATACGGCATCCACTCCTAATGATTCACATCTTTCTTTGATGATATGTAACTCCTCATCGGTATCTTTCACAAAGCGATTGATGGCAACAATAGCTGGTATTCCAAACTGCTGCGCATTTTCGAGATGCTTTTCCAAATTTGCACAACCTTTTTCGACAGCCTTTGGATTAGGCTCTCCCAAGTTTTTTAAACCCGCGCCACCATGATATTTTAACGCTCGAACAGTGGCTACGATCACAGTGGCATTAGGACTTATCCCAGCCGTTCTACATTTGATATTTAGAAATTTCTCTGCACCCAAATCAAATCCAAAACCAGCTTCCGTGACAACGTAATCAGATAAGGTCATACCCATTTTGGTTGCAATGATGGTATTGGTTCCCTGTGCAATATTGGCGAAAGGGCCACCGTGAATGATGGCGGGATTACCTTCAATGGTCTGAACTAAATTAGGTTTTATGGCATCTTTGAGTAGAGCGGCCATTGCACCATTTGCTTTAAGGTCTCGGGCAAAAATGGCTTTTTTGTCGTGGGTGAATCCAATAAAAATGTTCCCCATTCTATTTTTGAGATCTTCAAGGTCTTTTGATAGACATAGTATGGCCATGATTTCTGAAGCGGCGGTAATATCAAAACCCGTTTCTCTCGGAACCCCACTAGCGGTGCCGCCTAAGCCTATGGTGATTTTTCTCAGTGAACGATCGTTCATGTCCATCACCCGTTTCCAGGCAATAGTTCTGGCATCTAATCCCAGAGAAAATTTCTTGTTTTGCAAATTATTATCAATCAACGCTGCAAGAAGGTTGTGCGCTTTCTCCACTGCAGAAAAATCACCCGTAAAATGAAGGTTTATTTCTTCCATAGGAAGCACCTGGCTCCATCCGCCACCTGTAGCACCACCTTTGATTCCAAATACTGGACCCAAGGAAGGCTCGCGTAAGACAACGGTAGTCTTTTTACCTATTCGATTAAGTCCTTCTGCCAAGCCTATGGAGGTAGTAGTTTTTCCCTCGCCGGCTGGAGTAGGGGAAATAGCAGAAACCAAGATCAGTTTACATTTTTTAATTTTTTCTTCATCTATCAGACTCAGCGGAAGCTTAGCCTTATATTTGCCGAATAATTGCAAATCGTCTTCTGAAATACCTAGTTTATTGGCGATCTTATTTATGTTTTGAAGGGGTACCGATTGTGCGATTTCAATGTCAGATTTCATTCGTTTAAAGTTGATATATGGTTCTATCAAAAATTACTCCAATACTGGTTTTAAGTCTTTTTTTATGGGAAGCCTGCAAAAATAAGGAGGATCCGCATAATCAGGGTGGTGAAATTATAGGCCAAAATTTAATCAGTTATCCAAATGAAAAGTACTTTACAAATGTGCGCCAATTGACCTTTGGTGGTAATAATGCGGAGGCTTATTGGAGTTTTGATGGAAGCCTATTATGCTTTCAATCAGATTTTAAGGGATGGAATGTAAGTTGTGACCAAATATTTTATTTCAATCCCGATAAAGATAGCTTGGCTCAGCAGCCTCCAACGTTGATTTCAAAAAGAGGTGGCCGAACCACTTGTTCTTACTTTTTACCTGGAGATTCATTGATCATTTTTGCTTCGACACATGGGGTAGACGAAAAATGTCCTCAGGTTCCCGAAAGAAAGAAAGGTGGAAAGTATTTGTGGCCTGTGTACGGTAGTTATGAAATCTATGTAAATGACCTCAAAGGAAATCTTCGTCGTCAGTACACTCATAATAATTTTTATGATGCGGAGGCTACGGTTTCTCCAAAAGGAGATAAAATTGTATTTACATCAGACAGAAGTGGAGACTTGGAGTTATGGATAATGGACATTGACGGCAGAAATCAAAAGCAAATCACCAATCTTTTAGGATATGATGGGGGAGCTTTTTTTTCGCCGGATGGAAAGAAATTGGTCTTCAGAGCATCGAGACCGACTGGTGAAGAAGAAATCAAAGAGTATAAAGACTTTTTAGCACAAGGGTTGGTGCAACCTACCAAAATGGAAATTTATACTTGTAATGTAGATGGATCGGATTTGCAGCAAATTACCAAATTGGGTAAAGCAAACTGGGCACCATATTTCACACCTGACGGGACCCGAATTATTTTTTCGTCTAATCATGCGGGAAGTAAGGGTTTCAATTTTAATTTGTTTCTTATTCATGTGGATGGGAGCGAGTTGGAACAAGTTAGCTTCGATCCAGTATTTGATTCTTTCCCTATGTTTTCACCTGATGGAAAGAGAATAGCATTTAGTTCAAACAGAAATAATCAAGGTACTCACGATACCAATTTATTTATTGCTAACTGGATAGATACTAACTAACTTATTACTTGTTATGCACTTTGTAAAAGTTAATTATTTAATTAACCCTGATAGATAAATTTTCATTTTCGGAATTATAAATAAAAACAGCAATGAATCTCAATTACTAAATGAATTTTTTCTTTCTATAATTCGGATGAGGTATGCTTTTTTAAAGAAAATATCGTAATGATAAGCCTGCGATAGCAGCTATAAATACTTATTTCTTTTTGTTTTCTACATTCAATTATATTTTATCCTAAATAAATTTCAGGAAAAGATACACATATATCATTTCTATTATAGTCTAATCATTTATTTTAATTAATTTTTAATTAACTTATTGGAATTATTTGTTGAAAACCTAATTCAACTATAAATAACAGAAAATTAGTTATTGAAAAAATATTTATACATAAAATTTAATTTTATAGTACTGATATTTTTAAGCTAATATAAATGTTAGAAATAAATATGAATCTTTGGATTGACGACTTTGCCTAATTCTCCATATAGACATTTTATATTTGTCAGTAAAACCTTTTAAATTAATCCCAATTTAGCCAACATGGTTAATAATCCACTATTTGTAAAATTATTTTTTAGTTGTATTTTATGCATATTCTTAAATAGCCTAAAGTCACAATGTGTTATTGATTGCAGTAATATCCGGGATACTTTTTTGACCTGTGAAGATTTAATTCCTGCTGCAGATACTAGTTTGGCTCAAGTCATCAATTGCATCGATTCAACGTATTGTGTCAATATATTAGAAACAAACAATGGTGGTGAAGGATGCGCCGGAGATACATTCAGGTTGACCAGAAGATACATAGTGGATTTAGATTGCGATTTTCTGACATTAGATGATCAAGATACTTGTACGCAAATATTCAGTGTAGTTGATACAATACGGCCAACAGTCACGTGTCCAGCTAATACTACGATCCAATGTCCTGCTAGACCAGTATTTGGTACACCGACCGCCTCAGATTTATGTGATGGAAATCCAACAATAAAGTTAGTGAGCACCGATTCAATACCAGGAACTTGTCCACAAGAATATGTATTAACCAGAATCTGGAATGCCACCGATGATTGCGGAAATGTATCGTTTAATTGTGGTCAAAGTATAACAGTAGAAGATACCACACCACCAACAATTACGTGTCCAATTAACACAACGGTCCAATGTCCTACTCTACCAACATGTGGTACACCGATCGCATCAGATTTATGTGATGTTAGTCCAACAATTAATGTAGTGGGCACCGATTCTATACCAGGAACTTGTCCGCAAGAGTATGTAATAACCAGAACATGGAATGCAACGGATGATTGTAACAATACATCGGTAAACTGTAGTCAAAGTGTTTCAGTAGAAGATACCACACGACCTGTTATCACATGTCCTGCTAATACTACATTACAATGTCATTCTACAACGGTATTTGGTACACCGACCGCATCAGATTTATGTGATGATAGTCCAATAATAAATTTAGTGAGAACGGATTCTATACCAGGATCTTGTCCGCAAGAGTATGTATTAACCAGAACATGGAATGCAACGGATGCCGCTTTAAATACGTCGTTTAACTGCAGTCAACGTATCACGGTAGAGGATACCATACGACCTTCAATCACGTGTCCGGCTAACACTACGATACAATGTTCTTCTACAATGGTATTTGGTACACCGACCGCATCAGATTTATGTGATGGTAGTCCAACAATTAATGCAGTGAGCACCGATTCAATACCAGGAACTTGTCCGCAAGAGTATGTTTTGACGCGCACGTGGAATGCAACGGATGATTGTTTAAATACATCGTTTAATTGTAGTCAAAGTATAACGGTAGTGGATACCACAAGACCTGTTATCACGTGTTCTGCCAATACTATAATACAGTGTCCGGCTAGACCAGTATTTACACCGACCGCATCAGATTTATGTAATGGAAGTCCAACATTAAATGTAATGAGTACCGATTCTATACCAGGAACTTGTCCGCAAGAGTATGTATTGACGCGCACGTGGAATGCAACGGATGATTGCGGAAATGTATCGTTTAATTGTAGTCAAAGTATAACAGTAGAAGATACGACTAGACCTGTTATCACGTGTCCGGTTGATACCACCATACAATGTCCTGCAACACCGGTATTTGGTACACCAACAGCTACTGATTTATGTGATGCAACACCAACAATAAATACTGTATCAACTGATTCTATTCCAGGAACTTGTCCACAAGAATATGTATTAACCAGAACCTGGAATGCAACGGATGATTGTTTAAATACATCGTTTAACTGTAGTCAAAGTATTACGGTAGAAGATACCACTAGACCTGTTATCACGTGTCCGGTTAACACAACGATACAATGTCCTGCAACGCCAGTTTTTGGTACACCAACGGCTACTGATTTATGTGATGCAACGCCAACAATAAACACCGTATCAACTGATTCAATTGCTGGCACTTGTCCACAAGAATATGTATTGACCAGAACCTGGAATGCCTCAGATGATTGTGGAAATGTATCGATTAACTGTAGTCAAAATATAACGGTAGAAGATACGACTCGTCCTGTTATTACGTGTCCGGCTAACACTACGATACAATGTCCTGCAACGCCAGTTTTTGGTACACCGACCGCATCAGATTTATGCGATGCAACACCTACGATAAATGTAGTGAGTACAGATTCAATTGCCGGAACTTGTCCACAGGAATATGTATTGACCAGAACATGGAATGCCACTGATGATTGCGCAAATGTATCGTTTAACTGTAGTCAAAGTATTACGGTAGAAGATACGACTCGTCCAGTTATTACGTGTCCTGTTAACACTACGATTCAATGTCCTGCAACACCTGTATTTGGTACGCCG
>JALYPU010000075.1 GCA_030856215.1 Bacteroidota bacterium | reverse complement strand
TGGAAATACTGGATGCATTGAAGATAACATCATAGCTGCCTGCAGGTTTAATTTCATTTATCAGGGTTGCAATCTCCTTTCCTAAAACATTATAAATCTTTAACGTTACCAGTCCGGATTTTATGGTTGAATAACGGATAGATGTTGTCGGATTAAAAGGATTAGGATAATTTTGTTCAAGAGAATATGTTTCGGGAATTAAAGTCAGCCCGGTAGAAATGCCCACTAAGTTATCAGCGCGTATTGCAAATCCGCATATTGGAGCGGGAGGATTAAATGGGCCAACTAATGTTGTTGCACCTGTTGTTAAATTGACGGTTAGTAATTGTCCACCTGCAAATGTATTATATGCTGCATACCACAATGTATCGGTGGACCTGTCGAAACTTACACCCGAAAAAAAATCACCATCAAATCCGATTGGACCAATAACTGTTACGGCAGCGGTCGTTAAATTAATGCTTACGAGGTTGTCATTTACGGTGATCCCGTAACATTGACCGGTGCTGTTGATTGCGATATCGAATAAATTTTCTCCTATAGCTCCAATGTAAGTAGCCACTCTAGTAGATAAATTTAAGGAATATAAATAATCATCAGGGGACCAGTCAAGACTATAAGACAAATACATTGTATTTGTTAAAACATTAAAAGACATTCCCAGAGGCTTCTTATAATCCAAAATGATACCAGTGATTGGTCCAAGAGTAGTCAACACTCCTGTTACTGTATCAAGTGTCTGAAGAGGAGAATTAGCATCCATTGCTATACAATATAAAACTCCATTATTATCAAACTCCATTGCTCCGAATAAGCTTGTTGTGCTTGGACCGAAGTTTGTATGTGTGGCAGCATTAGTCAGAAATCCCTTTGTAAAGAAACTCACTGCCCCAGCATCTTGTCCAAAAAATCTTGCACCAAAGTTTTGAACTGTATTCTGGTCCTTTCCATCTAAATAAGGATTTATGACCGGAGCTGTTTCTGAAGCCGTATTTCTTATAACAGGTTTATTCTGGGCATACAGATTAAAACTTAAGCCCAAAATAAAAATGAAAGATAATAAAATTTTTTTCATTAGGTTTTTTTTGTTTTTGGTTAATAAATGATTTTCATTTACAAAATCTGTATAAATTCCATATCCATATTTGGACTTTTGTAAAATTTTGAAGCTCGGGTTATGAACTACAAGTTATCTATAATAAACTTTATATCAATAAATAAAAATTGCAATTCGTATTGATTCCACTTTGGTTTGAATGTATTTAGGCACATCTGTCCAAAACGATTATTTTAAAATTCAGAATAAACTTTGATTAACGTTCTTTCTTTTGAACGATTCCCGCTAATGCGGGCGGGTTGTTTAAAAACATTATTTTATTTACTTATTGCTATATAATTAAAACCTAATTTCTAAAAATCAAAACGTTTTGGACAACACTGGAATTTAGGAATAACGAAAGAGTTTTTTTAAATTGATACGCAATTCTTTTAAAAGTAAATTAAAGCTTATGAAAAATGACAATCCATACAGAATATTATTATTTTACAAATATGTATATATAATCAATCATGAGAATTATGCCCGGCTTCATTTGAGGTTTTGCCGCGCTCTTGGAGTGAAGGGCAGAATATTAATTGCACAGGAGGGGATCAATGGTACATTGTCAGGAACTCCCGGACAGACCGATGCATATATTCACTCAATGCACATGGATCAGAGATTCAAAGATATGGATTTTAAAATTGATAAGGTTCACGAACCTGCTTTTAAAAAATTATATGTCCGCCCTAAAAATGAAATTGTGACTATGGATCTTGAGAAGGATGTGGATCCTAATATAATTACAGGCGAACATCTCTCACCGAAAGAATTTTACTCAGCTATGCTCAATGAAAAAGTGGTGATCCTTGACGCAAGGAATGATTATGAATATGATCTTGGACATTTCAAAAATGCTCTGAGACCGGATGTGAGAACATTCAAGGAATTTCCGGAATGGATCAAAAAAAACTCAGACAGCTTAAAGGATAAAAAAATTCTTACGTACTGTACCGGAGGAGTGAGGTGTGAAAAATTTACAGGATTGCTTTTAAGAGAGGGATTTGAAAATGTGTACCAGCTAAAGGGCGGAATAATCAATTATTCACATGACAAATCAACAAAGGGAAGCATGTTTGAAGGTAAGTGTTATGTTTTTGATGAAAGAATATCTGTCGAAGTAAATTTTGCAGAGGGCTATACATTGATAGGTAAATGTTATCTGTGCAATAAGCCCCATGACAGATATGTTAACTGCGCCCATCTCAGCTGCCACTTCCAGTTTATATGCTGTGAAGATTGTGAAGTAAAATACAAACGCTCATGCTCCAGGGAGTGCAGGGAAGCAGAAGACCATGAATACCGGAGAGCCGGGGATTTAAAATTTGACTAATTATATGGAAAAAATAAACAGTTTGCATTCTTATAATGTAATCAGTAATAAATGGTCCTGCAGCGATATGGATTCTGAATCTGCAATGATCCTGACATTGGAACAGGTGCGCGCATTTGAAGAAATTGTTTGCGACGACGCAGAATGGGTAGCTTTATTAGCTGCTTTCAATAAAGGCAGAGATGTTGACGCTTGGCTTGCAACTGACTGGCCCGATGGATTTGACGAACTGTTATTATGTGTACCACTATGCAAGCTTGTTGAATTTGAATGTAATAAATGCACGATCGGCAGACGACAGGAAAACAATTCATGCGCGCACGATTATTCTTTATTCGGTTACATTGCTGAACTTTTGAAGATACCCGACAGGGAAGGCTTGATTGCACACATTGATGATATAAAGAAAATGTTAT